>ONCS01000034.1 GCA_900316375.1 uncultured Succinatimonas sp.
AAACTTTTCCTTTCTATTTCAAATAATTATTCCTAATTTTACACACTATTTTTTATTAAAGTTTTGGATCTAGAGATCTTATATATGCCTAAATTTTAAATTTCTCTTTCAACTAATGGGCTAAGCAATTGATTACTTAGCCTATTTCACATTTTCACAAAATATCCTCCCACATTTTGATCATTTGTCCGATAATCAAAATATAACTATTTAATAAAAACAATAAACATTGGGATGATACTTAAATGAAACTTTCAAAACTCATTACAGCAATCACTGCTGCCTTAGCAATATCATACACAGCCCATGCAACTGAAACTTTATTAGTCTGGGAAGATATCAATAAAGGTCATGGTATTGAACAAGCAATTGCCGATTTTGAAAAGGCAAACAACGTTAAAGTCACCATGGAGCAGTCTGACTATGTTCAGCATTTAGCTCAGTATCAAGAGAGAGTTGATAATGGTGGTGCAATTCCAGATGTGTTGATGCTACCAGGTGACCGCTTAGGTGGTGCTGCTAAAAATGAGCAAATCATTCCTTTAGATTTTATGGAAAGCGATAGAGGTAAGTATCTGTCAAATTCTGTAGATGCCTTTACATACAATGGTAAGATTTATGGTTGCCCTCGTTCTGTTGAAACCATGATCTTATTCTATAACCAAGATTTACTAAAATACCCATTTGAAAGATTTGATGATTACTATCAGTTCTCTAAAGATCTAAAAGCTCAAGGTAAAGTAGGTCTTATTGGTAAGTGGGATACCTTCTACTTCATTTATGGTTTCTTAAAAGGATCAGGCGGTTACCTATTTGGTCAAAATGCTGATGGTTCATTAAATCCTAAAGATTTAGGTGTCGCAACTCCTGGTTCTGTTCAAGGTATGGAATATCTATCAAAAGTAGTAAGAGATATTCTTCCTTCCTCAATTTTAGGCGATGGAGGCTTTACTGAAATTGAAAAGATGTTCTGTGATGGAAAAGCTGCAGCTGTAATCACAGGTCCATGGGAGTTTGAGATCTTTGCTAAATCTGGTATCAACTATGGTGTGTCAATGCTTCCAAAATTACCAAACGGTAAAGACATGGAACCATTCTTAGGCTTTAGAGGATATGCAATTACCTCAAAGAGCCCTAAGAAAGCATTAGCAACTAAGTTCTTACAGTTTATCAATCAACCTAAGTATGCGCTACAACGTTATCAAGGTATTCAGGAATTGCCTCCAATTAAAGAGGTTTTAGAGCTTCCTGTAATTATTAACGATGACTTTGCTAACGCTATCGCACAGCAAGCACTTCATGCTGAGATTATGCCATCTATCCCTGAGATGGGCTCTGTTTGGGATCCTATGAATGCAGCAACTGCTGATGCTGTTACCTTGAAAAAAGAGCCTGCAGCTGCTTTAAACGAAGCTTTAGAGAAGATTGCTGCAGCTATTGTTGGTGCTCCTGCTCCTAAGGCGGAAGAGCCAAAAGAGGAAGTTAAAGAAGAGCCTGTAGCTGAGGTAAAAGAAGAAGCTCCAGCACCTGAGGAGACAACTGTAGAGACTGATGCTCAAGAAAATGCAACTGAGACTGCAACAGAAGCTCCTGCTGAAGAACAAAAAGCAGAAGAGTCTAAAGCAGAGGAGAGCAATGCGCAAGACACTACAACTCAGGCAAGCAATGAAATCTCTTTAGATTCATTAAGCTTTAACTAAGTTAAAATCTTATGATAATAATTGTAGAAAGGCGGTCTTCATGATCGCCTTTTATCTTTTGGGATGATGTATATTTTGGATTTCTTGATTTGTATTCTATAATTTAAGTTAGTAATCATTAAGAGAATTAATTATGGCATTTTATCTAAATTGTGATAGTTCTGATTTTGAAGAAGATCTTGTTGGCGGGTATATAGATAAGACTCTAGCTATTACAAATGTAAACAAAGTCTTAAATTCAAAAGATAAGTTCATTTGCATGACTAGACCTAGAAGGTTTGGAAAATCTATAGCCGCAGATATGCTAAATGCCTATTACTCTAAAGGTGCAAATTCAAAGTCTATATTTGACAATTTACTAATATCAAAGGATCCTTCATATTTAAATCACCTCAATAAGCACAATGTCATATATATTGATATGACAAGTTTTAATTCAACTTCAGATGATAAAAGAGATTTTTTAGTAAGTATTAATCAGAGCATTTTTATAGAATTAAAAGAATCTTTTTCAGATTGCTTTGATTCAAATTGCAATTATATGGAATTGCCAAAGGCAATACAGGAAATTTATAAAAAGACAGACGAAAAGTTTATCTTTATCATAGATGAATGGGATTTTGTATTTAGAAATTTTAAAGATTCAAATTTGTTGATTGATGACTATATTAATTGGCTTAGAGTTTTGTTTAAATCAAATTTTGGAAAAAAAACGCTTTCTCTTGTTTATATGACTGGTATATTACCTATCAAGAAAGTTAAAACAGAATCTGTATTAAACAACTTTAAAGAGTATTCAATGCTTGATGCTGGGGAATATGCGCAGTATTTCGGATTTACAGATCAAGAAGTAAGACAAATTTGTAAAGATTATGATATCGATTATCAAACTACAAAGTTATGGTATGACGGTTATAGGTTAAAGTCATATGAAATTTATAATCCAAATTCAATCTATAACCTAATGCGGTCTAAATCTTTCAAGAGTTATTGGTCACAGACAGGAACTCTTGAAACAGTTACTGATTACATTAAATTTGATTTTGATGGATTAAGATCAACATTAATTGATCTAATCAATGGTAATACTGTTGTAGATCTTGATACAGGAACTTTTAAAAACGATTTGGTTTCATTTTCTTGCAGAGATGATGTTTTAGTATTTTTAATTCACTTAGGATATCTTGCCTATGATGAAGAAAAAGAAACAGTCTTTGTTCCTAATCAAGAAGTTAGAGAATCATTAGTAAACGCTGTTCAGTCATGTGAATGGCCTGAATACATTGAAGAGTACCAAAAATCCAAAAAATTACTTATTGATGTAATAAACAGTAATTGCAAAAATGTAGAAACAAGACTCTCTGAAATCAGACAAGATTACACTAGTATTCTTGATTACAATAGTGAATCAGCTGTTAAATATGCAATTTTAACTGCCTTTAGTGCTGCCTCTGAGCAATTTCAAAAACCATTTTTAGAAATGCCAACTGGTGATGGATTTGCTGATGTTGTGTTTTTGCCTAAATCAAGATACATAGACTTAGTTCCTGCATTGATTATAGAAGTTAAAAAAGACCGAACTTCTAAAGAAGCGCTAGAACAGATTAAAACAAAACACTACATGCAAAGAGTTAAGCAATTTGCCAAGTCTGCTTGTCTCATTGGCATCAACTATGATTCTAAAACTAAGTTCCATAATTGCTTAATAGAACGAATTAAGTTTTAAGAAAATAAAAAAAATGGTGCGCACAAGCACACCATTTCTCAATAGTTAATGAGGTTTAAATCTTTATTGCTTTAGGCAATTTACAGCTTCTCTTTCAACGCCTAAGCATAATACATAGCGCTCTAAGAACTTCTCAAAGCCAGCAACACCAGTTGGATTTGGATCAATCTTAGAACCTTCTGCATCCTTAAATACACACTCATCTAAGAACTCTGGTAAAGTGCACTTATCATGGTGAGCAAGATATGCTGCAAGTAGGGCAATACCCCAAGCACCACCTTCACCTGCGGTTGTCATAACCCAAACTGGGGTATTTAAAGCATCAGCCATAATTGATTGACCAACACCTTTAGTCTTAAATAAACCACCATGACCTAAAAGTTTATCGATCTTAACTTGCTCATTTTTGAGAATGTTCATACCAAGTCTAATTGCACCTAGAGAGGTATTTAGATTTGATCTAAATAAGTTACCGATGGTGAACTTTGACTCTGGCATACGAGCAAGTAGTGGACGGCCTTCTGGCATATTGGTGATATTTTCACCAGATAGATAACCATAGGTGATAATACCATCGCAATCTACAGCACCGTTAGTTAAAGCCTCATTGTATAAAGTCTTAAATAAGGTGTTCATGTCCATGTCAATCTTAGCTGCGCGTAGGAAGTCAGCAAATAGACCAACCCATGCGTTTAGATCTGATGTGCAGTTGTTTGCATGAACCATTGCAACTTGTAAACCATCAGGAGTGGTTACGTTATCAATCTCACGGTGAAGTTTAGCTAAAGCTTTCTCTAAAACTACCATTGCAAAGATTGAGGTACCAGCTGATACGTTACCAGTACGTACTGCAACAGAATTAGTTGCAACCATACCAGTACCAGCATCACCTTCAGGTGGGCATAATGGGCAACCAGCCTCTAGAGTACCAGTGGTATCTAATAACTTAGCACCTTCTGCGGTTAAAGTACCAGCATTTTGACCTGCTACTAATACCTTTGGTAATAGCTGCTCTAAGGTATAAGGTAATTTCTCATCTTTTAGAATTTGGTTGAACTTGTCAGCATATGACTTGTTGTAGTCCATGGTGTTAGAATCGATTGGGAACATACCTGATGCATCGCCTACACCTAAAACTTTTTGACCAGTTAACTTCCAGTGAACATAACCTGCTAAAGTAGTGAAGAAGTCAACTTTAGAAATGTGATCTTCTTTATTTAGAATGCACTGATATAAGTGAGAAATACTCCAACGCTCTGGAATATTAAATTGGAATAACTCAGTTAACTTCTCAGCAGCCTCAGAGGTATTAGCATTACGCCAAGTTCTAAACTGAGCTAATTGGTTACCATCTTTATCAAAAGCCATGTAACCGTGCATCATTGCTGAAAAGCCAATTGATGCTAATTTCATGATCTCGCAACCGTACTGTGACTTAACATCTTTTTGTAGCTCGTGGTAACAATCTTGTAGTCCGCCCCAAATATCATCTAGGTGGTAGGTCCAGAAACCGTCTTCTAAGCGGTTTTCCCACTCGTGAGCACCTTGAGCGATTGGCTTTAAGGTGTTAGGCTCGATTAAAACAGCCTTAATTCTAGTTGAACCAAACTCGATACCTAAAACAGCTTGGCCTGCTTCAATAATTTGTTTAATGTCACTCATGGATTGATCCTTATGATGTTGTTGATAATATTTAAAGTATAGATCACAAACGTTTACGTAAACAGATATCAATTTACTTTTTTGATATAGATCAAATTATATTATTTGCTTATAAATCAACAAACTAAAAATAAATTAAAGAAAAATGCTTTATATGTAAAAGGTTTGCGATTACAGAAAAAGTTTAAAACCTTTGAAAATTGATACAATATGAGCAGTTTGAGAAAGGATTTTTAAATGAGATATTTAGTTATTTCTGATATTCACGGTGGAGCCGTAGAGCTTGAAAAAGCTTTAGGCTTTTTTGAAAAGTTACACTGTAATTTTATTATTTCACTAGGAGATCTTTTAAATCACGGACCTCGTAATGCTGTACCTCATAGTTATGATCCGATGAAAGTAGGCGAACTTTTAAACAAGTTTAAAGACAAGATCATTGCTGTGCGTGGTAATTGTGATAGTGAAGTTGACTCTATGGTCTGTACTTTCCCTTTAAATAGTCCATATGGTTATTTAAATTTTGAGGGCTCTGATGGTGTAAAGCATAAGATCATGTTAACTCATGGTCACTTATATAAGATTGAAACAAGCGAGCAAATTGAAAAGTTAGGTCTCATTAAAGGTGATATTGTGCTATCAGGTCACACTCATGTATCAGGTATCTTTAAAAAAGATAGTGGTGTGATTAACATTAACCCAGGCTCTACTACTATTCCTAAAGGGGAGAGTAAAGCTGGGTTTGCAGTTATTACAGAAAACTCAATTGAACTTTATACCTTAGATGGTGTGAAGTATGATGAGTACGATTTCTAAAAACATTTGATTAGTTAAGGATTAGATATGTTAGCAACTTCAATTGATCTTGTATCAAAGTACGATTATTTAGAAGAAAAGTTTAAAAAAGCTTATCAGTGGTTAAAAGATCACGATACAGCAAATATGGAAGATGGTCGTTATGAGATAACTGATGGCGTATTTGCGATGGTTCAACGCTACGAGACCATTGATTTTAATGAAGCCCGCTTTGAATCTCACAAAGATTACTTTGACATTCAGTTTATTGCTAAAGGTTTAGAAAGTTTTGGTATGGCTTTAGTGAAAGATTGCACTTTAAATGAGTCAAGACCAAATGATGATGTTTATTTCTACGACACTCCTAAGTTCTATACTCAGGTAAATTTAAAAGCAGGTGATCTTGTTGTAGTACCTCCTGATGAGGTTCATCAACCTCGCGCTTGCTATCAAAATCAAAAGATGGAAGTTATCAAGGTTGTTGTAAAGGTAAAAGTCTAAAAAAATTTTCTGCTTATATAAGCGGTTTAGAGACACATTTTTAACTTTTTTTACAAAAATTTAAAAAAAGTGTTTGACATAGATTAAAAAATCATTAAAATGTGTCTCCGTTGTCACGAACGACAACGACAAAAAACAAAACCAAGCGTTTTGAAAG
>ONCS01000130.1 GCA_900316375.1 uncultured Succinatimonas sp.
ACACCTCTAGATGAAGATAGGTCTTAAGTAGCAATATTTAAGGTCTGATCTTCGAAGCCTCTCCCTTTAGGGAGAGGTTATTCACGGAATTTTAGAATTTGCTCTCTAGGATAGAGGCAGCATCGCGTAAAGCCTTAGTTAATGCCTTTAAGTCTTTACGATTACCGTTTACCTTATCAGTTGATTTTCTAACTACTAAGGTTGTTGGGAGAACAGATGAAACCACAGCTTTATCGTCTTTAATCAGCTTTTCAACAGCTAACTTACATTGTAAATCTCTATCTAGATGTACTGAGGTTAATGATGGAATGTAGTAGGCACTATCGGCATAGTCATCGTAGCCGATTACAGAGATATCCTCTGGAACTGACTTATTAGCCTGTTGTAGAGCACTTATTGCACCTAGTGCCATTTGATCGTTAGCAACCAAAATTGCAGTAAAGTCATGATAGTCACGTAACATTTTCACAGTTGCTAAATAGCCGCTTTGTGCAGACCAATCACCACGGAATAAACATACTTCTTCAAGATTATTGATTTTAAGACCTTCACGCCAGCACTTTAAACGGCTATCAGATGAGGATAAACCTTCAGGGCCTGCTAAAAGGGCAATCTTTTGGTGACCTAATTGACGTAAGTGAGATACTGAGAATAAGGTGCCATCTGATGGATTAAATGTAACATTTAAAACAGGGCAGTAAGGATCAACGTCAACAAACAAAATCGTTATGTCTGTATTATCTGCTGTAAGCTTGATAGCATCAGCAGAATCAACAGGTACGTTGATGATGACTTTAGTGATAAGACGTGATCTCATTTCTAAAAGTGCTTCTTGAATACCATCGTAATTGTGATTATCAAGTAAGCTAAAATCTACAGAATAGCCGCTGTTCATGGCATATCTGCGTACAGAGGCTGCTACATCTACAGATGCTTGTGAAAGCACAGCAGTTGAGATAATGCCTAAGACCTTGCGCTCTTTTTTAGCAAGCTCTTGAGCTAAAAGATTAGGTACATATTTAAGATCAGCAATTGCTTGCTCAATCTTCTCTTTAGTACTTGGAGATACATTACAAGAGTTATTTAAAACTCTAGATACAGTTTGATAGGAGACGCCAGCTTTTTTAGCCACGTCCTGCATAGTAACTTTTTTCTTAGTTTCCATGTTTTGATGTCCAAAAGTATGTTTTGTTGTAATTGTATTGTTTATTGTCATTATACACTACATTTATGCGATATTTCGTACAAATGTCATAGAATGCTCAAACAATTGACCTTATTTAATAAATTATTCACTGATTAATACTTGTTTAATAAGTTAGTAAAATTGATATATAAGCCTTTTATTTAAAAATGTTTGTCGATCACAAAATTTTGAGTAATTTATTAGAACGATGTGTTAAAAACATGACATAAATCGCAAAAAATAAAGTTTATTATTGTGTAATTATTAGTGTAAAGGCTAATATATACGCAGATGTGAACGTAAATCAAAATTTACATAAAACACATCATATATAAAACTAACTTAGGAAAAAATCTTATGAAAAAATTAGCAATTCTTGCAGCAGCTGTTGCAGCTGTTTCATTTGCCACACCTTCAATGGCAGCTCCTCTAGACTTTAATGGTTACCTACGTGCTGGCTTAGGTTCAGCTAAAAATGGCCGTGATGTTTCTGTAGAGAAGAACAAATTAGGTCGTTTAGGTAACGAAAACGATGTTTGGGGTGAGTTTGGTTTAAATTCAGACCTATTCCACGCTGATGATTTAAACATCCGTTTATCAACCTTATTTGTTGTAACTGATGATGCTAACGGCGAAAACACCAAGAAGACTTCATTTGATGAAGTTAACCTACAGGTTAAAGGCTTAATTCCTGGCAATGAGAACGCTGTAATTTGGGCAGGTAAGAGACATTATCAACGTGAGGATATGCACATCGTTGATAAGAAGTACATCGGTTTTGATGGTAAGTTAGGTGCTGGTATTGAATACTTACAGGCAGGCCCTGGTCAGATCTCTTTAGCATGGTTACGTCAGACCACTGATAAGGATGACGCTTGGGCAACTAACAATACCTATGATATCTACAACGAGAAGGGCGAGAAGACCGGCTCTAAGAAGAAGGGCATTGCAACTAACTTCATCGATGCTCGTTACGCAGGTTGGGCTCCATGGGATGGTGCTTGGACTGAGTTTGGTGTAGCTTATGCAATGCCTCAAGAGCCAGAGCGTGATCTAGACGCTGTTGATGGTACTGCTGTTCACTTAAAGCGTACTGATGGCCAGACCTACAACTTTGGTAATGATTACACCTTATCAGCAATCGTATCTCAGAGCTTCTCAGCAGGCTACAACAAGACTGTTGTTCAGTACTCAACTGGTGCTTTAGCTCACCACGCTTTAGATATCGGTACTACCTACATGGATTACTGGGGTGGTGATAACACTGAGGCTAAGGGCTGGAATATCATCAACACTGGTGATGTTAAGCTAAGCGATAGCTTCTGCTTCAACCACGTAGTAGCTTATGGTCACGTAAAGGACTTAAAGAAAGGCGCAATTAAGAATGCTCATGATTTCCGTGTTGTAGTACGTCCTATCTACCAGTTAACTAAGTACACTCGTGCAATCGCTGAGTTAGGTGCTTTCTGGGATGTTCAAAAAGATTACGAAGGCAAGAAAGAAACTACTCGTATGCAGAAGTTAACTTTAGCTTACGCAATTGCACCTGATGCTGGCTTCTACTCACGTCCTGAAGTTCGTTTCTTTGCAACCTACTTCCACGCATCTGATTACAACACCAAGTCATGGAATGGTATCAACAAGGGTATTTCTAACCATGATGGCGACCGTCACTACAAGAACATGTTCCAGTTCGGTGTACAGGGCGAAGCTTGGTGGTAATAGAGAGCTTAAAGTAAAACTATACCGTGTTTGAAAGCAAGGAGTGGTAGGGAGACCTACCGCTCCTTTTTTTCGTATTTGTAACTTACAAGCGGGCATAGTCTTTTAAGTGTATAATGCTTAGGATTTTTAACAAGATAGCTCAGAGAGAGCTATCGTTAATCTGGAGACTACAAGTGCAACTTAATGATCTTGCAGACAAAGTAATTGATGGTTATGAGCTAACTCGTAATGAAGCCATCGAACTTTACCATGCCCCACTAGAAGAGCTAAAACAAAGCGCTTCTAAAATTACTAATCACTTTTTCAAAGAAGCAATTGAGCTTTGCTGTATTTCAAATGGTAAATGCGGTAAATGCTCTGAGGACTGTAAGTTCTGCTCTCAAAGTAGAAGATATCGTGCGGATATCCATGAAACTACTTTAAAGACTGTAGATGAGTTTTATGAAGAGGCAAAGCGCAACGATAGTCGTGGTGTGCATCGTTTTTCGATTGTGACAGCAGGTGTGCGTTTATCAAAAGCTGAGCTTAAAACTGTAGCCTTAGCTTATCAAAAAATTCGTGATAATTTAAAGATTGCTTGCTGTGGATCATTAGGCTTACTTGATTATGATGATTTTGTAATGCTCAAAGAGCATGGCATGACTAGATATCATAATAATTTAGAGACCTCTCCAAACTTTTTTAAAGAGATCTGCTCAACTCACACCATGGCCCAAAAAGAAAAGACCATTGCTATGGCTAAAAAAGCAGGTCTTGAGATCTGCTCAGGGTGCATTATTGGTATGGGCGAGAGTGTTGAAGATAGAGTTGATATTGCCTTAGAGCTTCGTAAGCTTCAAGTAGATAGCTCTCCTATCAATGTCTTAAATCCAATTAAAGGTACTCCACTTGAAGATAGGCCTTATATGCAAGCCGATGAGGTGCGTCGTACTATCGCTGTGTTTAGACACATACTGCCAAGAACTGTGTTGAGACTAGCAGGTGGCCGTATCATTATTCAAAAATACTTTACTGATTTATACAACTACGGCATTAACGCAGAAATTACAGGTGATATGTTAACTACTGCAGGTCTTACTGTGGAAAATGATATTTCTGAAGCGATTGCAAATAAGAAGGTATTAACCAAAATTGAGCCATTAGCATAAGTTAGCAAAAGTTATAAAAAGCTAAGTTCTACTAATGGCTTTTGAAGGATAAAAGTCCTAATCTACAGAAGTGTTATCCTCAATGAGGGTAACACTTTCTTTAATTTCACTATCATCACGGATTAGATCAAAGTTTAAGGCCACTCCTGGCTTAGAGTTAGTCACAATTTCAATTAACTCTTTTACGTTGGTGAGCTTTTGACCATTGACCTTGGTTATCACATCCCCAATTTTTAAGATGCCAAAAGCAGGTCCTTGTGGATCAACAAAGCCTACAGTAATGCCGTCATTGCCGCCTAATTGATTATTCTCACTATCACTAATACCTAAATAGCCACGTTCAACCTTACCGTGAGTGATGATCTCATTCATGACCTTTTGAACAAGAGATACCGGAATGGTAAAGCCAATACCATAGGTTGTTTCTGTGCTAAATGAGGCGGTGTTAATACCAATTAAATTTCCTTGGGTATCAACTAAAGCGCCACCAGAGTTACCTAAATTGATAGGAGCATCAGTTTGAATTAGATCTTGCACGCCTTGACGAATGGTCATCTTATCTTTAGTTAAAAGACCAGTACCAGATCTTGCTAGAGCTGAGATAATACCATGCGTTACAGTTTGACCTAGGTTATTTGGGTTGCCAATTGCTAGCACGATATCACCTACGTTTACTTCACGAGTAACCGGGGTTGCAGCAACTAGCTTATGCGCATCAATTTTTAAAACTGCAATATCGGTGCGTCTATCACAACCTACTACAAAGCCTTGTACTACTTGACCATCACGAGTTTGTACCCAGATTGCTTTATTAGGCTCATTGCCTGATGGCACCACGTGATAGTTGGTAACCACAATACCTGATCTATCCATGATCACGCCTGACGCTGAGGAGGTAATTGAGTCAGTATTAGGCTTAGTGTAATCCTCGTTTAAATCAGCAACATAGATATTAACTACACTTGGGGCTGCTTTGTTTACAGCATAAGAGTAGCCTTCAACCGAGACTGATTGAGAATAGATTAAATCACCAATTTTTTTACCTGTTGATGGTTTAATCAATAACACAGCAGAACCGACAATAATGCCAGCGGTTACAGGAATGATAAATGGTAGTAGTTTGCGATTGATCTTCATAGGTCTAATAACTCAAGTTTTTCTTAATCTTATCAAAGTTGTGGCTAAATTACCGTGATTTAGACTTTAAACAAGGTGATTTTTCAAGAGATCTTGAAGTCTTGGTGCTAAATACAAAGGTACATTTAGGATAGCTCCGTCTTGTTTTAAATTACGCTTTGAGAATCTAATGCCTAGTTTTGCATTATTCTTGTCGATAAATCTTTTAAAGCTAGGGGCACTTTTATCGGTTCCGGCTTTAACTTCAATTGGGATGATCTGTCCTTGATTTTGAATAAGAAAATCAATCTCGCTATTGTTGTCTGCAAAATATCTTGGAGGAAAATCAAATTGTGAATTTAACTGTTGCAGTACGAAGTTCTCAATAAGTGGACCTTTAAATTGAAATGGTTCATCAAGAATGATGGCTTGATTGGGAATACCTGCCATTTGCTTTAAAAGCCCCGTGTCAAAGCTAAAAAGTTTAAAGCAATTTAAGATGTCATATGCTTTAAGTGGCATTTGAGCTTGTGATACGTTATACACACGGTTGACAAGGCCCGCACTTACAATCCATTCAACAGCTTCTTCAAATTCACGAGCACGCGCACCTTGCCTTATCACACCATAAATAAACTTTTCATTTTCTTTTGATAGCTGTGGTACCAAACTTCTAAAAGCCAGCAAAATTCTGCCACTGTTAACTGAGCCATTATGTTTAGAAAAATCATTCTCATAGATCTCGAGAATGGTATTTTGCAAATTGCTGATACGAATTGGATCGCGAGTATTAAGCCATGAGTTTACAACTTGAGGCATACCGCCAATGATTAGGTATTGATTGAATGCATCTAGCAACTTTTGATGCATGATCTCGATGATGTCATCGTTAACACTTATCATAGAATAGTATTTAAAAAGACTTTCATCACTTGCTCTTAAAAACTCATCAAAGGTCAGTGGATAAACATGGAGAATATCAACCATGCCTACAGGATAGGATTTTGGTTTTGCAAGTAAGGTACCTAAAAGACTACCTGCTGCTGTAATATGGTATTGATTAGCCTCTTCATAAAAGTATTTTAAAGAGTTTAATGCCTCTGGGCATTCTTGTACTTCATCAAAGATGATTAGAGTATGCTTTGGCTCAATTTTTAGATCTTTAACTAATGAGAGTTCGGTGATGATCCTTTGCGGATCTTTACTTTTTTTAAAAATGTCTTTGATTTGTTCTTCAGTATCAAAGTTAATATAGACAAAGTTTTTGTAGTAGTTTTTAGCAAATTCTTTTAACAAATAGGTCTTACCAACTTGTCTTGCGCCTTTTAAAATCAATGGTTTGCGCTCGATATCTTCTTTCCAAAGTTTTAGCTTTTCGATTGCATTTCTATACATGGTAAGACTCCTAATTACACATTTTTAGGCGTAATTTATTCTATTTCTTACACATAATTATAGAAAATTATTAGTAATAATTACACGTTTTTAGAAGAAAATGGTGTAGTGTTTTACACATTTTTGTGAAAAGTAGAAATACAAAGCTGCAAATTAAGCTTTTTGCAACTTAATTGAAAGTGAGACTTTGCTGAGATTATTTAGCTAATCGCGATTCGGATTTTTAGGAAACCAACCTTTTTCAACACGCTTTTCTTGTTCAAAAAGCTCTTTAACTGACCATAAAAATGAAGCTCCGAGCACGCCCATAATTGAAGAAACAATGACATTTTCGATAAAGAGCGCGATGATAATGCAGATCATACCTAATACTGCAAACAACCACCACAAAGAGGTTCCACTGTGGTATTGAGTTTTAATCACAATAGGATGAAAAAGACCGATGATTAAAAAGGTAGCTAAGGCAATAATAATACCTGTAAAAAACATTTTTGCTCCTAAGTGGAGGCTTGCTTGTTCTTATTATTTAAGCTCCACAAGTGTAATTTGACTTTGAATTATCAAGTGATGATGACTTACTAAAATAATGCCTTTTTTCTTTTGTAAAAGCTTGTTTAAAATTCTGTTTTCTTGCACTACATCAAGTCCTTGAGTAGGTTCATCTACAAGAAGAAAATCTCTATCACAAATTAAGCTTCTAGCAAGTGTAAGGCGACGGGCTTGACCTCCTGAAATTTGTATACCAGTTGATCCAATCCACTCATAAAGTCCATTTGGTAGTGACTTAATTAAATCATCAAGTTCAACTTCTTTTAGTACTTCAAAGATCTCATCATCGGTAGCATTAGGTTTAACCATAGTAAAGAGATCTTTAATCGTGCCGGAAAAGATAGATAAATCCTGCATGCAGTATGAGATATGCTCTCGGATAGAGTGTTTATTAAAAGCTGTACTTTCAATTTGATTATATAAAAGCTTGCCTTCATCTAAATCAATTAGCCCTTCTATAAGCTTAAAGAGGGTAGATTTACCAATTCCTGAAGGTCCTTTTAATAGGTAGTTGTGGTGTTTATCAAAGTGCAGATTTAGTTTATCTAAAATTACTCTGTCAGCGTGGTAACTAAAGCTTGCATCTTTAAAATCAATGGTCTCAAGACTTTCAATGAGCTCATTAATACCAAGGTTTATCTCATCTTTTTTATCTATAAAGCTTTGAAGTTTTGCTTTAGATAGCTTCACTTTTGGTGAGTAGTTAAAGGCAGTATTAAGTGGCAAGAGTACTTCATATAAAGACAAAGTAGTAAGAGACAGCATGATAAGCACGGCCCCATTTAAACTTGCATTTACAACTAATGATGAGCCTACATAAAGTACAGCAATCATTGCAAGATTTGAGCAAAGCACAGTAAAGGCTAAGCATATGCCTTCTGTGAATAATTGTCTTTGATGGAGGCTTTGTAATTTATGGCTTTCACTTACAAAAAGCTCTTTAAACTTATCAAAAGCATGAGTTAGCTTTAAATCAAATAAGCCATTTACTAAATCAAAAGCTAGGTTATTTAAGTTTTGTAAAAGAGTGTCTTGTGCTTTAAGATTTTTAAGTAAAACTTTATAGATAAGATAGGGAACTAGAACACCACTGCAAATACATAAAATAAGATTGATGAGTGCAAATTTAACATCAAAATACGCCATGTAGGCATTTACAAGCAGTACCGTAATTAAAGCGACAAAGATAGGTTGAACTTGTCTTATAAAGCTTAATTCAATGGTTTCGGTGTTCTTAGTAAGTAAGCGGGTAACCTCACTGTTACGTAAGAGCTGCGCCTCTTTTAACTCTAAATTTAAAGCCTTTTTAAATAGGAAAGAGCGCAGTTTTACAATAATTTTAAAGGTGGTTTGATGAGAGATAATGCGCTCTAAATAACGTAGACCGGTTCTTGAGAGCGCGAAAAATCTAATCGATGAAGAGTAGATAAACAAGTTTACCGTGGTTCCACTGACACCTGCTATCCCCATCAAGGTTAAAAACATGCCCGCTGTCGCCATTAAAGCAATTGAAGATAACGATGATAATAGGGCGATGATAATGGCAAACACCATCGCCTTTTTCTCTTCAACTGTTAGGTACTTAAAGTGAAGCATGTTCTACCACCTCACTTGTGTTTACCAATTTTTGAGCATTCAACTTATCAAAATCTACTGTAAGTTCTGAGAGTTTTATGACCTCATCACGATGAGCTGCAATTATTACAGTCTTATCTTTACATAGAGCTAAAAACTTGTGTAAAAAGACATCTAAAGTGTCATCGTCAAGACCAGATCCTGGCTCATCTAAAAGAATAATTGGCCTATTAAGTAACAGCGCACGGGCAAGAGCTACAAGTCTTAATTCACCGCCTGAGAGGGTATCTCCATCTTGACCTGTGAAATGATCAAGACCATCTTTAAAGCGCTTTAACAAAAAGTCAGCTCCGATATCAAAAAGTGCTTTTTTAAGCATGGCATCACTAGGCTTTTCAAGACCAATTGATAAGTTGTCGCGCAGTGTTCCATAGAATAAATGTGGAAGCTGTGGAATATAACAAATCTTACTTAAAAGCTCTTGAGAAGGGACTGTTCTAATATCTGTACCATTGATTAAGATTTGCCCATCAGTAGTTTTTACAAAGCTACAGATAGCTTGTAATGTGCTACTTTTACCACTTCCTGATCTGCCTTTTAAAATGGTGATAGTTTTTGGCAGTGCTTTAAATGACAGATGTCTAAAGACTTGATGCTCTCCATCATAAGTTAAAGCTACATCTTTAAACTCAATGGTCAGATCATTGCCTGTAAGATGATTTATAAGAGAATTTTCTGCATTATTTCTATCAAGTATCTGGGGCTGTAAAAGCTCATTTAACTGACTAAAAGCACCGATGGCTTTCATTTTGACATGATAATTCTGTCCCATGAGGCGCAGTGGTAAAAAGAACTCTGGTGCGCAACATAAGATAAATAATGCTTTAGTGTAAGAAAAGCCATCTTGATAGACCGCAAAGCCTAAGGTAATTGCGCAAAGAGCAATACCGATAGTACTTAAAAACTCTAAAGTTAAGGCAGATAAAAAGGCAAGTTTTAAGATCTTTAAAGTCTCAGTACACCACTTAGAGTTTTCTTTATCGACTTTTAAAAGCTCACTTGTCTCTAAATTAAAGACTTTAATAAAACTTAAGTTTTTTAAAGCCTCGCTAAAGTGCAAGGATAATCGGGTAACTTTAAGCCACTGCTTTTCATTTAATCTATCTACGCCTTTGCCAATTAAGATCATGAAGATAGGAATTAAAGGGGAAAGTAAAAACAGCAAGAGCGCGTGCAAAGGACTTTCAATTAAAACTGCCATCAAGATGATCATGGGTATCATCATCACCTGTCGCACTGAGGTTAAAAAGTGCGTAAAGTAAGGGACAATCTCATCTATAACTTCAGTTAAAACTAAAGGCGAGATCTTAATTTTGGCAATCTCAATTGGTCCTTTTAAAGAGATGGCGTTTAGGACATCATTTTTAATTAAACTTTCTAAGTTGCTTCCTAAAATCGAGGTTTTTCTAGCAATTAAAAGCTTAATTAAAAATCTAACTAAAGCAATGACAAGGGCAAGGTATAAAAAGTTTAGATGACTTAGATCTTTATAAATTACTACAGGAGCTATAGCTAAAGTAATACACATGTAGAAAGAGGGAATTAACACTCCTTCTACAAGATAGAGTCCTTGCAAAAGAAAAAACAAGGAGGAGTTTTGCCTCCTCCATGATTTTAATTGCGTAGTGTCAGTTTTTGACATTGAATACCTTAACTCTTACTAATTAGATAAAGTTTTCCCACTTCTCAATTAGATAAGCAACTAAACAAGTTAAGGCTACCGCACCTAATAGACCTACAATCCAGAAAAAGTACAACATATGATCTCCTTAGCCTTCATAAGTGTTGCCAGTTAAGGTAAGTGGTGCTTTATGCCACATCTTTACGTATGCCCAAATGGTATAGGAAAGGGCAATTGGCACAAAGATACAAGTTACAATGAACATCACTTGCAAAGTTAAATGTGATGAGGTCGCATCAAAGACGGTCAAGGATGATGACAAGTCCTTACTTGATGGCAGAATAAATGGGAATAAAGCCACAGCAGGTGTGGCAATGGTACCTACAATACCGAGGATAGTGCCTAAAATACCACGACCTGGACGCTTTTTAATCGCACTTAATAATGCAAAAGCAAAGCCTCCGAAAGCTAGAATTGGGAAGATCACCGCAATTGGAGCTTTTTCATAGTTTGCAAATAAGCCATGGGCAGTACGGACGACTTCCTTACCGGTGATTGCATAGTAGCTACCGTCAGCTGGTGTATTAACTAAGCTAAAGCCATCAAAGCTATAAGCCCAAATACCAGCTACAGCAAATACTACTAAGCACAAAGTAGCTGTAATTTTGGCCACTTTATTTGCTCGCTCAACAATTTCACCTTGGCAGCGTAATTGTACCCACATCGCACCATGAGTCATGAGCATTAAAAGACTCATGACACCACATAAAAGCGCAAATGGATTTAGAAGTGGTAATAATGCTGATAAGAAGTAACCTTCATAATGCCAACGTAGTGATTCATCAGCCCAGAAAGGTAGACCTTGAAGTAAATTACCAAAGGCCACACCGAAGATCACTAAGGGAATAGTTGAACCAACAACTAGTGCTAAATCCCAACGCTTTAGATAACCTTCATCGCTGCTGTGATGACGATACTCAAAGGCAAGTGGGCGTAACCAAATACCAAAGAGCACTAAAAGCATTGCAAAGTACAAGCCAGAGAATGAGGCAGCGTACACTTCAGGCCAGGCAGCGAACACTGCACCGCCTGCGGTAATTAACCACACCTGATTACCATCCCAGTGTGGAATGATAGTTGAGATGATAGCGCCTCTCTCGCCACTGTTCTTACCATATTTAAATAAGAGGGAAGAGACAGCCATATCCATGCCTGAGGTTAGGGCAAAGCCAATTAAAAGCACACCTACGAGGCACCACCAGATAATTTGTAAAACTTGATAATCTATCATATGACCTCCTAAGCCTCTTGTGCCTCAACGACTTCTTCACCATAAGGTCCTTTTTGTACCGACTTGACCATCAATCTCATTTCAATAATTAAGAAGATGGTGTAGACAATTACAAAGAAAGGAATTGAGATCATCAAATCAGTTACATCAAGAGATGAGGTTGCTAAATAGGTTGGTAAAATACCTTGAATTGCCCAAGGCTGACGGCCCATTTCAGCTAAGACCCAACCAAACTCACAAGCAATAAATGGTAGAGGAATTGCCAACATTAAAAGCTTTAAAAGCCAAGCGCGCTTTAAAAGATCTTTTTTGTACCAAAGGTAGAAAGCAGCACCAAGCATTAGCACAGCAATTGCTGATAATAGACCAATCATAATTCTAAATGAGAAGTAGTTTACCCAAACAGAAGGAACAGATGCACGAGCTGCAGCTTTAATCTCATCTACAGTAGGTGATAAAGGATTTTTAGCATGCTCTACTAAAAGTAGTCCATAACCTAAGTCCTTTTTGTATTGATTGAAAACTTCTAGAGCTTGTGCTTTTTGCTCGTCGGTGTAGTTTTTGCTACGTAGCATCTGCAAAGCAACATGAGCTTTAATGCCATCAACAATACGCTTCTCGTTATTATCAATGATGTCTTTTAAACCTAAAACCTTTTGATCAAAAGAGTGAGTTGCAATCAGACCTAAGAGCGCAGGTACTTGAATTGAAAAATCATTTTTTAGCTCTTTTTCATTAGGAATAGCAATTAAAGACCAGCTAGCAGGAGCTTCCTGGGTCTCGTATTCTGCCTCCATGGCAGCTAGCTTTTCTGGCTGATGCTCGGTAACTAAAACAGCTGACATATCACCAGTTAGAGCAGCTCCTCCCATTGCACAGAAACCAAAGGCAAGACCTATAGTCATAGAGCGCTTAGCGAATACAAGATCACGGCCTTTTAACATGAAGTATGCTGAGATACTTACAACAAACATGGCTGCAGTTAGATAACCGCCACATACTACATGGGTAAACTTAGCCTGACCTACAGGAGAGAAGACTAGACCAAAGAAATCTGCCATCTCCATACGCATATGCTCTGGGCTAAATTGAGCAAACTCTGGGTATTGCATCCAACCGTTAGCAATTAAGATCCACATAGCAGATAGGTTAGAGCCTAATGCAGTTAAAAAGGTAATTACCCAATGAGTCTTTTTACCAAAGCGGTTCCAGCCTGCGAACATCAAACCAATCATGGTTGACTCGAGGAAGAAGGCTAGAAGTGCTTCAATTGCAAGTGGTGCACCGAAGATATCACCTACGTAGTGAGAGTAGTTTGACCAGTTAGTACCAAACTCAAACTCCATGGTAATACCGGTTGCAACACCTATGGCAAAGTTAATGGCAAATAACTTACCCCAGAATAAGCACATGTCTTTATAAACTGTCTTATTAGATAAAACATACATAGTCTCCATAATGAAAACTATCCATGAAATACCCAAAGTTAGGGGCACGAAGATAAAGTGGTAGAGAGAGGTGATGGCAAATTGCCAACGAGATAACTCCACCATTAGAGTATCAATCATATTAACCTCTTGTAGTAGCGCTACTTAAAGTAAAGATTTAGATTATTTTTTTTAAGTTTAGCACCTAATTTTGAAGTCAAATTAAGTATGATGTTAGTAAATCGTTAAAATGAGATTGAGCACAAAAGAAATTTGTCAAATCCTTTGAATAGATCAAATAAGATGCTCTACTTGAAGGCAATAACTTTAAAGAAAATTATCAGAAATTAAGAACATGTTATTTATCAATTTATACGAAAAGACAGGCATTATCGGTCTTGTAATTATCCTTTTATCAATAATTGCACTTTTCGCTTTAGTGCGTGGCGTGGTGTTTATAACTTTAGTTAAAGCACAGAAAAATCAAGATAATAGTGCTATCAAACAAATTGAGCACGATTTAAGTACTTTAGATGACAAAGATAAATTAATCTTAATTAACGCCCTTTTAGATAAGCATTTAAAGGTTGGTTTTAAAGCTATGCAGTTTTTAAAGTTAACAGCTGCTGTTGGCCCATTATTAGGTTTGTTTGGTACGGTACTGGGTATGGTAACCGTCTTTTCAAATCTATCTATAAAGACTATCTCTGATCCAAGTGTTTTAGCAGGGGGCATTTGGCAGGCACTTTTAACTACAGTAATGGGACTAGCTTTGGCAATTCCAAGTTTACTTGCTCACTACTATTTACTGATTAACATTAAGTCACTTCGCAATGAGCTTTTGTTAAAGAGCAAAAACTTATAGCTTTAAAGGTCTTGTATGAATGATTTAGATGATGATTTAAAACTTGATTTAACGCCGATGATTGATGTCATCTTTATGCTCATCATATTCTTTATTATGACGATGAGCTTTGTGATGCCGGTTATCAATGTGGATTTACCAACTTCAAGTACTGCAAACACAGAAGCTCAAAAGACTTCATTAGTGGTAGCAATTTCTAAAAATGGAGAGCTCTCCTATCAAGGTGAGATGACTACTAAAGACAAGCTTGAGACAATCTTAAAAGATGGTAAGTATCAAGAAATTGTTGTGCATTCAGACAAAGATGCTCCAGTGCAGGCAATGGTAGATGTTGCTGATTTGAGCCGAGAGTATGTAAAAGGGGAGCTTAGGTTAGTGGTGAATAAGCAGTGAGCTTAATTTAGATGAAAGCCACCCTTGAGGACATAGAGTGGCTGAATTTGGAAAATTTAGAAGTTACGCATCACTGAATATTTTAAGTTTTAATACTTGATAAACAAGCCAAAGTGATTCAAAAGATGAGACTAAATCAGAAAA
>ONCS01000058.1 GCA_900316375.1 uncultured Succinatimonas sp.
CTCATAATTAGGAAGGCAACTTCCTAAAAAAAGCAAAGAAGCCCCCACTTCAAAAGCGAAGCTTTAAGTGGGGGTTGCTTTCACTATTGTACAATCGTCATACAAACTGTAAAAAAGAAAAGACTACACATAGGCTACAACAATTTAAATATGGCAAAACTAAAACTACACGTTGACTACGAAGAAAAAGTAAAAGAAGAAAAAGCCAACAAACGTATAGAAACAGTAAAAAAAGGCTGGGGCAATGGTTTTGTCTCAAAGCCTACTTTTGTTAAAAAGATGTTACTACCTCATTTTTGGGGCGCTTGGTTTGCTTTATTTTTACTTTGGTCTTTAGTTACCTTCTTGCCATATCCTATGCAAATGTGGATTGGTCGTAGAGTTGGTCGTCTATTAGGTTCTATCTCCCCTGCTCGTAAATACGTATTAAAACGTAATCTTGAATTAGCATTTCCAGAAAAGTCTCCAGATGAGCGTCATGAGCTATCTAAAGAAATTCAAAGAAATTCTGGCATGGCTTTATTTGAGACCGGTATCGCTTGGTTTTGGCCTGATTGGAGATTAAAGCGTCATATTAAAATTGATGATGAAGATTTAAAAGGCGCTTTAGAAATTGCTAAAAGCGGGAATCCAATTTTAGTTTTATCTTGCCACTTTGTAACTCTAGAGCTTATGGCAAGAATTTATGCAACCTTAATTACCCCAGGTATCGGTATTTATAGACCTACAGATCACCCAATTTGGGAGTATGCTCAAGTTAAAGGTCGTCTACGTAAAAATATTGCTTTAGTAAACAGAAACGATCCTCGTTCTATGCTTAAAGCTTTAATGCGTAAAATGCCAATTTGGTACGCCCCAGATCAAGATTATGGTCGTAAGGTTTCAATCTTTGTACCATTCTTTGCAGTAAAAGAAGCTGCTACTGTTGTAGGTACTAGAAATCTTGCTAAAGTAAAAGGTACTTTAGTGCAGCCAGCTTGGACTATTCGTGAAGGTAGTAAGTACCATCTATACGTTAAAGCTCCTTTAAACAATTTCCCAACTGATGATGAAGTTATTGATACTACACGTATCAATCAAGTTATCGAAAAGATGATCTTAATGGCTCCTGAGCAATACCTATGGCTTCATCGTCGATTTAAAACAGCTCCAAATCCAGAAGAGAAACGTTATCCAGGCCTAGAATAATCTATGCTCAAAAAACTATTCTTATGCATCATGCCACTTAGCTTAACCTTAAGTGGCTGTGTTTCACCTGAAGAAGTAGCAAGTGCTAATAAAATTATCACAGCCCTACCAACAGAAGTTGAAGGATGTACATTTCTTGGTGATGTCGATACAGCAGGTTCTGCTAATATCGAAAACGCAAGGTTCTTTTTAAAAAGAGATGTTGCCCTAAAAGGTGGAACTCACTTAGTTGAGATGCATGCGTATCCTGTGAGAATGATTGGACGTATGTTAGGTGTAGCACTCTCTGGACGTGCCTATAAGTGTCCTGTTGGAAAAGGTCCTATTGTGACAAATGATGAAGCTCTTTTGAAAAGAGATTTTCCGTTAGTAGATCCAATTGATGATGACGATCCTTTTGCGTTTTGGTAGTAAAAATTTCTCACATCTGAAAATTTACCTTTTTGATACTACAATCTTTGCCTATAATTAAAGAAAAGCGCTTTTCATAGGTGATAAATGGAACTTTCAAACGATAACATTGATTTCAGCAAACAATTAAAAGAAAACTATGTAGACAAATCGATGTTTATTAGTTTTCTAAACCATTCCATGGATCAAAATTGCAAGTTTTGCTGTTTTATAAAACCTAGAAGATTTGGAAAAACATACGTCGCAGAGATGCTTAGAGCCTACTACTCTAAAGAGTGTGACTCCGAAGAACTATTTTCCAAATTAAAAATCGCAAAAGATCCTAGTTTCAAAGAGCATCTAAATAAGTACGACGTAATTTATCTGAATATGAACAGTTTTGTTCAAGGAGCAGATAAAAAAGGAGATTACTTTTTACATGATCTCAAAGAATCTTTGTTTATTAAATTAGTAGACAAACTTGATGAGAAACTCAAAGAAAAAGCTAAGACATTAGAAAATATAGAAAAGTTATTAAGATTTATCTCAGACAATACCATACAACAATTCGTTTTCATTATTGACGAATGGGATAACATTTATAGAACTTTTGAAAAAAATAAAACCTTACAAAAAGATTATGTAATGTTGCTTTCAAACTTATTTAAAGGTTCTTTTGCTTCAAATATTGCCTTAGCCTATATGACAGGAATTCTTCCAATCAAGAGATACGGTAATCAATCAATCTTCAATAACTTTGACGAAATATCTATGTTAGATACTTATGGTCAGGGAGAATTTTTTGGTTTTACAGAAACTGAAGTAAAAGACATTTGTCAAAAATATGATTTAGATTTTGCAAAAACTAAAGCTTGGTACGATGGCTATCATCTAGATGGATACGATATTTATAATCCTTATGCCATTATTAAAGTTGCTAGAAGCAAAACTTTTGGCAGTACTTGGTCAAATTCTGCAAGTATTGAAGTTTTTGAAAAGTTAATTAAAAAAAATACTGATAATTTAAGAGATGATTTGGCAAAACTTTTATGCGGAGAAAAGATTTATTTCTCTGTAGAGAATTTAAGTCAAAACGAAATTTTTAAACTGAATTCAAAACAAGCCATTTTCACCTGCCTAATTTACTTAGGATATCTAGCTTTAAGTAAAGATGGAGTTTTGTATATTCCTAATGAAGATGTAAAAAAAGACATTGTAGGAATATTCCTAAAAGACAAAATTAAGGAAGATAATGATGTTGTTTATGTATCCAAAAGCTGTTTTGAAGCTTTAATTGATGGGAATAGTAAGGAAGTAGCTGCAAACATTGAAAAAATTCATGACAGTTTTATTCCTGTAAATAAGTACAACAATGAAGATTCTTTAAGATCTGTTGTTCTTTTGTCTTTAGTATATGCTCTTAATTTCTACAAAACACCAATTTGTGAACTGCCATCAGGAAAAGGCTTTGCTGATATTGTATTGATTCCAAAAAATGAATTTAAAGAACAGTTTCCAGGAATTGTCATTGAATTAAAATGGGACAAAGGAACAGATTCAGCCTTAAAACAAATTAAGACTAAAGATTACTGTGCTCGTATTCATGAAAGCTGTAATGACATTTTACTAGTTGGCATTAACTACAGTACAAAAGATAAAAAGCATACCTGCGTTATCGAGAAAATTTAATAAATCTTAAAAGCCCTCAACCGAGGGCTTAAAAGCTGATTCCCAATCACTAAAACACTATTGAAGATCAAATAAACTATTCCAGATCTTCTCAACTTCAATAGTCTTCTCAAGGCGATGCTCTTTAGCAAGTAATCTTGGCATATCTGCAAGAGATAGCTCGTGGTAAATCTTACGGATATCAATGTATGCGCTAATTAAAGTACGAGCAGTCTCATCATCAATAATATCAAGATTTGAGCACTCTTCTAGGATACGCACATTATCAGTCCACAGTTTCATCTTAGGAATGATTGGAGCATTCTTTAAAAGTAGATATTGAGAGATAAACTCCACATCAATCATGCCACCTTTTCCTTGCTTTAAGTCATAAAGTTTATCAGATGATCTATCTAAGTGATCACGCATCTTTTGACGCATAGCAAGAACTTCCTCTTTAAGTTTCCCTTCCTCAAGAGGTGTTCTTAAAACGCTATCACGAATACGATCAAATTCTTTGATGATATCTTTAGAGCCAGCTATTGGACGCGCTCTAACTAAAGCTTGATGCTCCCATGTCCAAGCTCTGTCTTTTTGATATTTTTCAAATGAATTTACATCTGAGATTAAAAGTCCGGTATCTCCGTCAGGGCGTAATCTCATATCTAAATCATATAAAATACCACCTACAGTTTTTACTGTAGATAAGTGCAATAGTCTTTGTACTACTCGCTGATAGAACATATCAACGGTAATTGGCTTTTCACCATTAGTCATGCCATCACAAACTTGACGGATAAAGACCATATCCAAATCAGACTTGTAGCCAAGCTCAATACCGCCTAGTTTACCGTAACCAATTACAGCAAGACCAGGATCGTAAGCAGTACGTCCTTCAGGTACACCATACTTTTGAGCATTTTGATCCCATGACAAGATTAAAAGCTCACGTACAACAGCTTCAGCAAGCCATGTAAGAGCATCGGAGATCTTCATTAAAGGAAGCTTACCTGCCTTATCAGAGAGCGCAATTCTAAAGATCATAATCTTCTTGAATAGGCGTAACTCTTCCATGATAGTTTCAAGATCATTCTTATCAACACGTAATAAGCGCTCTTGAAGCATAGCAAAGAACTCATCTGCTGTAGGAGGAGCATCAAAGTACTGAGGAATGAATAGTTCATCTAATAAAATTGGGTGTGAGGTAATCAGCTCTGATGCAAAATGATTGTCTTTTAAAAGCTTAATAAAACGCTCTAACACAAAGTTATTATCACGCAGTAGTTGCATGTATGGGGTACGTAGAGCTATCTGCTCAATTAAGCTTGCAACACGTTTAAATAGAGTGGAAGCTTGTTCTTCTTTTCCAATTAAGAAGATAACTTTAGGCATCAATTCAAGTAAGGTCTCACGTCCGATAGGACCTACTGGCATACGAGATAAACTTTGCTTTAAAGATAAAATAGCATCAGCTAAAGGCTTAGCTTCATTTTGATTTACCAGGTATTTAGTTAAAGCAGTAGCTAACTCTTGAGAGTCTAAATCAGCTTCCCACAAATCAAAGTTTTCTAGCTTTTCGTTATTCTCTTCTTCATCGGCAACAACTTGAACGAACTCTTTGTGAACAGCTCCCATTACCTCATCAAGATCTTTTAAGAATGAATCAGTATCTTGGTAGTTCATAGCAACTAGCATACGAGCTACATCTTTATCGTTATCTGGTAAAGTTTGAGTTTGCTTATCAGAAAACTCTTGAATGGTGTTTTCAAGACGTCTTAAAAAGACATAACAGTCATCTAAAACTTGTGGGATACCTTGAGGTAATAGGTCAAGATTTTTAATGTTACGTAAGGTCTTACGAAGTGATCGTTCACGTAACTCTTCAAAACGACCTCCGCGCATTAACTCAAATACTTGAGCAATGAATTCAACCTCGCGAATACCGCCTTTACCTAGCTTAAAGTTATTATTTAAGGCACGGCGACGAACTTCAGATTCAATCATGTGCTTTAACTTACGTAATGACTGAACAGCACCATAATCAAGGTAGCGACGATAAACAAATGGACGCAATAAATCGATTAACTCTGCTCCATATTTACCATAATCTTGTTCTGTACCTAAAAGCTTAGCTTTAACTAAAGCATATCGCTCCCAAGTGCGGCCTTGTGTCTCGTAATAAACTTGTAATGCGTCAAAAGAGTTGACTAAGGTGCCGGCATCACCAAAAGGACGTAAGCGTAAATCAATACGGTAGCAGAAGGTATCAACAGTTTTATCAGATAGGAAGTTAGCTGTTCTTTGTACCATACGGGTAAAGAACTCACGGTGAGTTAAACTACGTGATTTACCTTGAGTCTCGCCTTCATAAGGGTATGAAAAGATTAAATCAATATCTGACGAGAAGTTAAGCTCACAGCCACCTAATTTGCCCATGCCTAAGGTTAGAATTGGCATCTTATTACCATCTTCATCTAAGGCATCGCCATAAGCATTATTAAGCTGAGCACGTACAGTATCTAAAGTTCTTAAAACAATGCTTTCAGCTAGATTTGATAAAGCTGTAAAGGTTTCATCAATTGGAGATACACCAGTTAAATCACGCCA
>ONCS01000161.1 GCA_900316375.1 uncultured Succinatimonas sp.
AGTAATTTAAGCAAGTTTATTACAGTAAATTAAGCTGTTTTTTTACCGTATTTTTAGAAGCTGTGCTAGAGCATTTGACGTATATAATACAAAAAAAATAAAAAACTCGCCTTCTAAACTATAGTGGCGAGTTTTCTATTTTAAGCTAGCAAAAGCTTAGCTTGGCGATTACTTTTCAGCTTGTGCCTCAACTTCTTTTAAAGCTTCATCAATTTCAGCATTGATAGTCTTTAAAGTAGCAATAGGATCGTCAGACTTGGTAATAGGACGTCCAATTACTAAGTAGTTAGAGCCAGCCTTAATTGCTTCACCAGGAGTCATCACACGCTTTTGATCACCAAGATCAGCACCGCTTGGACGAATACCAGGAGTGACCGAGATAAACTCTTGACCAAAGTATCCTTTAATAAATTCAGTTTCTTGAGCTGAGGAAACCACGCCATCTAAGCCGCACTCTTTAGCAAGTTTAGCAAGCTGTAAGACCTGAGCTTTTGGCTTTGACTCAACACCAATTGAGGACAATTGAGCTTGATCCATGGATGTAAGTACTGTTACTGCAATTAAATATGGGCGCTTTTCAAACTCTTGTAAAGCCTCAACAGCTGCCTTCATCATTACAGGACCTCCTGCAGCGTGTACGTTTACAAGCCATACCCCAAGTCTTGCTGCTGCTTTTACAGCCTTTGCTACAGTATTTGGAATATCGTGATATTTTAAATCTAAGAAGACATCAAAGCCTTTAGCTACAAGCTCTTTAACAAGCTCAGGACCTGCGGTAGTAAATAGCTCATTGCCAACTTTAAGCTTACATAAATCAGGGCTTACCTTATTTACAAAGTCAATTGCATCAGCTTTATTATCATAGTCTAGAGCTACAATTACTCTTGGATTATTCATGGATTATTCTCCTAGTCTCCGTCAAATCCGACTTTAGTCTTCAAACTCTCCCATCTACGGCAAGATGGGCATTGATAGAATAGCATCTTACTTTCAAAACCACAGTGGTGGCACTCGTAAGTATTAGTCAAACTTACTTGGGCGTCTATTAAGCTTTTAATACTTAAAATTGACTCACAAGCTGCGCTATCTTTTGCCTGATGCGCATTAAGTTCTAATAATTCTGATAATAACTTTAAGTTAGATTTAGTTTTGATAAATGACTGTAAAAGAGCTAACGCATCATCAATTGAGGAGGTTACTTCAACAGTCTTTACAAGCTCAACCATAGCCTTAGCTGAGTTGGTACGATGGACTAAATCTTCAAGGGCGAAGCGATAGTTTGGATCAGCGTTATTTGGAAAACACTTTTGAATTCGCTCAAGGCAAGCAATGCCGGTACCTGAATCTAAAGTGCTAACCTCTTTTACATACTTATAAGCATCGGCAAATTGGCCTTTAGCTATTAAAGTATCAGCTAGGCACAAACGAGCACGGACAGTATTTGGATTTACCTTTAAAGCTTTGTGTAAAAGCTCAAAGGCAGCATCTTTATCACCTGTTATATTCTTTTGCTTAGATAGTTCGCAGTAATAATGGCAAAGCTTTTTAGCAATAGACTGATGGGTATTATCAAAATACTCGGTGGCTACCTTAATTGCTTTTTCAAAATCCTGCTCTTTTTCATAAACGCTAAGTAGTAAACGCGCCGCTGCATCACGCTGACGAGGGATATCTACAAGCTGTAATAACAGCTCCTCTGCTCTATCTAATAAACCTGCACTTAAATAATCACGAGACAATTCAAGTAAACTTAGTTCCTTTTCGCTATCATCTAAGTTTTTGTCATTAGACATCTTCTCGTGGAGGGCAATAGCTTTATCAACTTGTCCTTGCTGACGGAATAAATTACCCATCGCAATGGAGCTTTCAAAGCTTGGATCTTTAGAATTTAAATAGGCAATAAACTTATCTACAGCTTTTTCTTGCTTATTATTTAATAAGTAGTCAAAGCCTTTTAGATAATTTGAGTTTTGCTCAATCTTGTTATCTTGCTGTTTTTGACGAGCTGAATTTCTGCCCATGATATAGCCATAAGCAGCAGCGACAGGAAGCAGTAAAAACAGTAATTCAAACATCTCTATTCTTTATTTTCTTGAACTTGCACAGATTGTTGATTCTTCTTTAAAGCTTTGTTTAAAGAGACATTTGCCTTTTTAGCCTTAAACCAATATTTAAGACACATTAAAAGACAAGCCCAAACGCCTAGGATGAAACCGAAGATCACACCGATAACTAAAACGGTGGCAACTGAGATCTCTTTTTTGACAAATAAGAAATCAAAAAAGATCTGTGAATCGTTAGCAGCGCCTACAGCGAGGCCTAAAATTGCTAAAAATAGAAGTACTACTAAGTAGAACCAGAACTTTATCATATCTTTATTTAATCCTCTGTTCTATGTGTACTTATGATAACACAAGGCGCCAAAAGTTGTGAAAAATCCTTATGGCGCCTTTGTTAAAAACACAAAATTAAAAATCTGTGCAGTTTAGCTGACGATGCTGTTATTGACACGAGCACGTAGTTCTACACCTGGTTTAAAGTGAACTACCTTGCGACGGTCAAGATTAACTTGCTCACCTGTCTTTGGGTTGTGAGCAACACGTGGCTCATGAGTACGAACCTCAAAGCTGCCAAAGCCGCGGATCTCAATACGATCACCAATAGCTAGGGTCTCAATCATGGTCTCAAAAATCTCACGTACCGCATTATCAATTGAGCCTGGATTTTGATATGGGAACTTCTTTGCTAAAGATTCAATTAGCTCTGCTCTAGTCATGGCTTTCTCCTTATCAAGAATTCTTTAAAGTTTAATATCAACTAATAATAATTTAGTTCATAATAAGAAGTTTCTCTATGATTTAAAAGAAAAAATTTACTTTTAATCAAAGTTTTTTCATAAATTTTTGACAGCTGATAGATTTTTAAAGCAAAATGGGCTTAATTAGATAGGAAAAAAGTTTTATGAATACCACTGATTTTCAAAAAAATTTTGATGAATTAAAAAAGCACTATCCAAAGGTTTATGAGCAATTAGAGTTAAATTACCAAGATACTCAATATGAGCTATCTTTAGATGAAGGTAAAGAGACTACATTGCTTGTAAATGGCAGACAATTAACCTCGCATCATGATAGAAAGGCTCTTGCTTTATATAACCTATCTAAACTTAATTTAAGAACCGATGTTACCATCATGGGCTTTGGATTAGGTGATGAGGTGCGTGAGCTTTTAAAGCAAAAATTTAAGCATCAAATTAACGTGGTGTTATTAAACCCTGCCCTATTTTTACAGCTTTTATCAATTGACGATAAGCTATATGAGTTATTTCAAAACAATGTGCATTTTATAATTCCTGATGAATCTTATAAGATGCCAAATAACTTTGTGGTCTTAACTTCAGAAATCTATCTTGATATGAAGACTTTTAACAATCTTAAAGTCAATCTTATCAATCATTTAGACAATGCCTATGGGCAAAAGCTCTTTGCCTCAACTGCTCATAAATATCGCGACATCAACTTAAATGAAAACAAAAAATTCATGCGCGATGAGCTGCCTTTAACTCCAGAGTACGCCCATAAGATCATTGGCGATAAAGTCGTGATCTGTGGCGCAGGACCATCTCTTGATGCTTGTAAAGATAAACTTAAAACCTTAATTGAAAAAGGCTATAAAGTTTTCTCAGTTGACTCTGCTGTAATTGCTTTATCTAAAATTGGCGTGGTGCCTGATATTATCTGTACTACCGATTATTTAACCTACAGAAACTTAAAAGGCTTTTTAGATCCTCTCTTAGATAATTTTAAAAAGACTACTTTATTCTATACTCCACATTCAGAGAGAGTCTTTATTGATATCTTCCCAGGACCTAAGTTCTACACCTTCGATCAATCTGATAGAAATGTTATTGACTACCTTCCATCTAAACTTACTAATCTTGTAAGCTACAGAGGATCTGTTTCTAACATGGCTATAGCTATTGCCACTATGAGCAGAACTAAAGAAATTGCCTTTGTCGGTGTTGATTTTGCTTTTTTAAATAATGTAACCCATGCTGGTAACCTTGGCAATGCCGCTATCAACCGTGGCTCTATGGACATTGAAGTATTATGCAATGATGGTCAAATGCGTGGCACTCAAAGAAACTTTGCTTTTTACAAGCAAGATCTCGAAGATGAAATAGCAAGGCACCCTGAGATTAAGTACTACAACTACTCAAAGACCGGAGCGGTAATTAAAGGTACAGTTTTTGTCGAGGACTAAAACTTGCTAACAAAAATTGGAGATCATTTCTAAACTTACAAAAACAACCTATAATTAAAGAATACAAGTTTTCCTTATTTAAGGGCTTTGATATGAGTGATAATTTTAAAGCAGTTTCAACTGACGTTCATGAGTTTTCAGATTTTATTGAAAATGACTGTTACTACGTTGATAAGACCAATTTCATAAAAGATATTATGAAAGATGGTAGCAAAACTATGCTATTCACTCGCCCAAGGCGCTTCGGTAAGTCAATTACACTTTCCATGCTTAAAAGCTTTTTGGAAATTAACTATGAAGATCCTAGTGATAAATCTAAGCAAATAGAACTTTTTAAAGATACTGAAATTTTTAAAGACAAAGAGTTCTGCGATAAATACATGGGACAGTACCCTGTTATCCGTTTGTGTCTTAAAGATGCCTTCTCTCAAAAATCATCAGAAATTGCATCAAATAAAATTTTTGATGAGTTAGGTTCAGTTGCTGAAAAATTTAAATTCCTTAAAGACTCTGATAAATTAGATGATGATTTAAAAAAGAACCTACAAGAACTAATAGATTTAAGAGATCAGAAAGTTTCAAGCGATCAAAAATGGGTAAGAGGAACTTCATTTTTAAGTGATCTCATGTCAATTCTAAATGCAGTAACATCTAAAGAAGTGGTGGTTTTAATTGATGAGTATGATGTACCACTATCTAAAGCATCACATACTGACTTTTACCAAGATATAAAAGACATTATTTACAATTTATTTAGCTCAGGCTTGAAGAATAATTCAGTTCTTAAAAAAGGCATCATTACAGGTTGTTTAAGAGTAGCTAAAGAAAGTATCTTTACAGGTCTTAATAACTTCTACAGCTGTGGCTTAGATAATTATGATTATTCTAAACTCTTTGGTTTTACCACTTCTGAAGTTAAGACCATGCTTTCATACTATGGCTTAGACGATAGATATGATGAATACCAAAAATGGTACGATGGTTATCATATTGGTGACGATGATATCTTCTGCCCATGGGATGTAATCAGTAGAACTAAAGCTATATTAGTAAGTCCTAAGCAAAGACCAGAAAGCTACTGGGGTGGAACTGGTAACATCGAGCAGATATCTCATATGTTTGCTAAAGATCCAGATACCTACGCAGATGACTTACAAAACTTACTAGATGGTAAAAGTGTAACTGTGACCTTATCAAAAGACATTAACTATGAGATTTTAGGTAATAGTGATGATTCTAATTACTTTTGGAGCTTTTTGTATTCATCAGGCTACTTAACTTTTGCAAAAGATTCACAAAATAAAAAACAAACAGAAGAAGAGCAAAATGCTTACGCTCCCAAAACAGTTGAGCTGGTAGTTCCAAATCTATCAGTAAGAGATGAATTAGGTGATGCTATCAAGTGGTGTTTTACCGTAAAAAATCCTGATTATGCTAAATCATTGAAAACTATGATTGCAGCCCTAAAAGGAAATAAAGCCATCCTTTTGCAAAGGTATTTAAATACAACTTTATCTTCTTACGTAAGTATTTATGATACACAAAAAGGGACAGATAAAGAGAGTATGTACCACGCTTTCTTAAACGGTAGATTCTCTTCAGTATTTACTAAAAAAACATTTGAATACGCATCAAATGCCGAACTTGGTGATGGCAGAGCAGACTTTAGTTTCCTTTTACCTCTTGAAGATAGTTTAGATTCTCCAACAATCGGCTTTATTATTGAAATCAAGGAAGCTCAAAACGAAAGTGAGATGAGAGATCTTGCTAAAAAAGCAGTAGTTCAAGCCAAAGAGAAAAACTATGTTAAAGGTATGTTTGACACACATATTGACGATATTGATGAAGTCAGAGTCTTTGGTATTGCTTTTTATAAAAAGAGTTGCCGTGTTGAGCTTGAATGCATCAAATCTGATGCTTTAGAAGGTTGATCTTAAGTAGAACTCTTGTACATAGTGAAATTCTAGTTCCTCTTGTGCACGGAAAATAACTTTTACAAGCACCGAGCACAAAAATACAAAGGGCGCCATTAGGCGCCCTCTTAATTAGCATAGAAGCTACAAATTACTGCTTGTTAGCTGCTGCGAAAGCTGCTGCCATAGTAGTAGTTGTAGGCTCTTGAGCCTTCTGATTTACAGACTCTAAAGCTTCCTTCTCCTCAGCCTCATCCTTAGCACGTACTGATAAGGTGATCTGACGGGTCTTGCGGTCTACGTTTACGAACTTAGCCTCGATCTCGTCGCCTACGTTAACAACGGTAGTTGCGTCGTCAACACGGTCACGTGATAGGTCTGAAGCCTTGATGTAGCCAGTGATGCCTTCTGCTAACTCAACAGTTACGCCACGAGCGTCAACAGCAGTTGCCTTACCGGTAACAACTGAACCCTTGCGGTGTGCTGAGCAGTAATCTGCAAATGGATCCTCAGAGATCTGCTTTAGACCTAGAGAGATACGCTCACGATCTGGATCTACCTGTAAAACGATAGCGGTGATTTCGTCACCCTTCTTGAAGTTGCGAACAGCTTCTTCACCAGACTGCTGCCATGAGATGTCTGATAAGTGAACTAGACCATCGATGCCACCATCTAAGCCGATGAAGATACCGAAGTCAGTGATTGACTTGATCTTACCAGTAACCTTCTCACCCTTCTGGTGTGACTCAGCAAACTCAGTCCAAGGATTCTGCTTGCACTGCTTGATACCTAGAGAAATACGACGACGCTCCTCGTCTAACTCTAGAACCTTAACCTGAACCTTGTCACCTACAGAAACAATCTTTGATGGGTGGATGTTCTTGTTGGTCCAATCCATCTCTGAAACGTGAACTAAGCCTTCAACGCCGTCAGCGATCTCAACGAAGCAACCGTAATCAGTTAGGTTAGTTACCTTACCTTCGATCATTGAGTCTACTGGGAAACGAGCAGCGATATTTGCCCATGGATCCTCACCTAGCTGCTTTAAGCCTAGTGATACACGTGAACGCTCGCGGTCGAACTTCAATACCTTAACAGTTACTTCCTCACCAACTGAAACGATCTCTGAAGGGTGCTTTACACGCTTCCATGCCATATCAGTGATGTGTAATAAGCCGTCAACGCCGCCTAAATCAACGAATGCACCGTAATCAGTTAGGTTCTTAACGATACCCTTTACGGTCTGGCCTTCAGCTAAGTTTGCTAGAACGCTCTCACGATCAGCTGAGTTCTCAGTCTCGATAACAGCACGACGTGAAACTACAACATTGTTGCGCTTCTGATCTAACTTGATTACCTTGAACTGCTGCTCTTTGCCTTCTAAGTGAGTGGTGTCGCGTACTGGACGTACGTCAACTAATGAACCAGGTAAGAATGCGCGGATACCGCCTAATTGAACGGTGAAACCACCCTTTACCTTGCCATCGATAACACCAACAACAGTCTCGTTGTTGTTGTATGCGCCTTCAAGCTTAACCCAAGCTTCGTTGCGCTTTGCCTTCTCGCGAGAAACAACAGTCTCACCGTCGCCAGACTCTACTGACTCTAAAGCTACGTCTACTTGATCGCCTACTTTAACTTCTAGCTCGCCGGATGCTGACTTGAACTGCTCCTCAGGGATTGCTGACTCTGACTTTAAGCCAGTATCAACAATAACAAAGCCGTTGTTAATAGCAACTACAGTACCTTTAACCATTGAACCTGGACGGGTTTCAACATTGTTTAAAGACTCTTCGAAAAGTTGTGCAAATGATTCCATTAAGGTTTTCCATTTAAGCCCCTAAGCATCATACTTTTGGGGAGTTATCAAAAAATGTGCCGTCATCCATGACAACACTTACAAATTGGCTTGCGCCGTTAATTTAACTTAAGCCCAGTCTTTTTAGTAATAAAATCAACTGCAGCTTGAAAAACTTCTTCAATTGAAAGATCGGATGAATCTAAAATTAAAGCGTCATCTGCAGGCTTTAGAGGAGCTACAGGACGATTTCTATCACGATTATCACGCTCTTCAATTTCTTTTTTGATGGTGTCAAAATCAGCTTGTTTGCCTTTTTGCTTAAGCTGTAACACACGGCGCTTTGCTCTAACATCAGCGCTGGCATCTAAAAAGATCTTAACTTGTGCTTTAGGGAAAACTACAGTGCCCATATCACGGCCATCAGCTACTAAGCCAGGCTCTTTTAAGAACTCACGCTGTCTTTGTAATAGCGCAGTTCTAACTGATGGATAGGCTGCAACTTTACTTGCATTAGCACCTGCTTCTTCAGTTCTAATCTCTGATGAGACATCCTCACCACCTAATAGAACGTGTACACCGTCATCTAAGCACTCAAAGCTTAAATTTAAAAGTTTAGCTTCTTGTACAACAGAATCTTCATCAAATAAAGCAAGACCTGCCTTTCTTACAGCATAGGCTAATACTCTATAGATAGCGCCAGAATCTAGCAAATCAAAGTCAAAAGCTTGTGCTAAACGACGAGTAAGCTCGCCTTTACCTGCGCCACCTGGGCCATCAACTGCAATTACAATTGGATCTGACATATGTACTTCCTAAAAAACTAAGCTTTGTATTATACCAAAAAACTTATCTTTGAAAAGGATTTTTTAGCTATTTAATGCCTTTTGTAAACGTTTTTGCAAACTTTTTTCAAGTCTAAAAACAAGCATCTATTAATAGACATTAATTCTAAAAGACCTAGTCCTTTGATAAGCAATCCACAAAGATACTCTTAACTTATTTAATTACAAGTGTTTTTTGCCTAAATTTTGTTTAAATTAACACTGATCTTTCCTTTTTGCTTAAGAGAAAACTTTGTCTGTGGTACAATGTCTTGATTTTAAAAAGTTTTACCCAAGTTTTTAACTAGGAATAAAAGTGACTACTAAACTAGTTCAAGGTCCTGTAGCTTTGCTACCAACCAAATTTGGCCAATTTAATATTACTATCTTCAAAGAAAACGACTTTTTAGATCATGCAGTGATCTTCAAAGGAGACATTGCTGATGGTAAACCTGTACTTTGCCGTATTCACTCAGAGTGTTTGACAGGTGATGCATTTGGCTCATTACGTTGTGACTGCGGTTTTCAATTAGAAGCAGCTCTACGTCAAATTGAAAAAGAAGGCCGTGGCGCTCTTTTATATATGAGACAAGAAGGTCGTGGAATTGGCCTATTCAACAAAATTCGAGCTTACAAGCTTCAAGATAAAGGTGCCGATACTGTAGATGCTAATTTAGAGTTAGGCTTCCCAGCTGATGCGCGTAACTATGAAGCATGCTCTCAGATGATGCGCAACATGGGTTTTGATAAAGTTATTTTAATGACTAATAACCCAGCTAAAATTCACGATATCGAGCATCATGGTATTACTGTAGTTGAGCGTCGTGCAATTGAATATGGTCGCAATGAGTTCAACGAAGGTTATTTAAACACTAAAGAAAAGCGTATGGGCCATATGCTTCATCATCAGGATTAAGTTTTCCTACGCTCAATTAAATCTATTTTTAAATGCAGGCAAAGTCCTGCATTTTTCATTTTCTCTCACAATCTTCAATTAACTCTCAGACTAAAAATTCTAAATTTGCTCATCCTAAGCTTTAGCTAAGAAAGCTAATCTATACTTAATCTCAAGATTTAAAACATAAGGAGAAACTATGTCTAAGACTACTATTGCAATCGCCATTTCAGTTATTGCAACAGCTGCCCTCACCACAGTTGCCTTTGCTCACGGACATCGCGGTCCTCACGGCTTTGGACATGGCAATGGTGGGCCGATGTGTCAAAACCTAACTACTGTGCAACATGTTCTTGATAATTGCAAAGATGATGATTTTGTAAGACTTCAAGGCAAGCTTACTAAGCAATTAAGCCACGACAAGTACGAGTTTGTAGACAACACTGGTAAAACCATTATCGTAGAGCTAGATGATGACGAGAACTGGTCTCACATTGGCAAAGGTGAGCTAATTGACATCTGCGGCAAGGTCGATAAAGATCCTTTTGAAGTATCAATTGACGTTAAAAATGCCCGAAAGGCAATTAAATAGAAAATTAGTCCCACAAAGAAAAATGGCCTTGAAGGGTTACTCCAAGGCCTAAATAAGGGATTAAAAAAAATAAGTGAAAACTAAAACTATCGATTCAAACGCGCAAAATTGTCTTTAAGATTTTGCTTTTCTTTAATACGCTCTTGAGTTAGGACATTAACCTTAGCACAAGCATCATCTGCGTATTCAGCATTTGAATTACAAACCTTTTTAAAATATCTGATAGCCTCTAGACCATCATAGGCAATTGCGTAACCATAAACAGCGGTGGTACTACTTGGCTTTACACCATACTCATAGATCTTGCCTGCTGCCATACATGAATCCATGTTACCTAAGTTACAACCAATATCTAGGTAATATAAAACTTCATATAAAGTAGCTCTTACTAACTTTTGCTCTTTTTCAACATTTGCCTGCATTGCAAAGAAGGTTGGATAAGTTACATAGCAAGAGTTAGCATCTTTAAACTTTTCACATAAGATCTTCAAATAAGCATAAGCTTTAGAAAAATCTCTTTGCTTTAAACTTTGATCACGAGCTAATAGGCACTTTTCTAAATCACCATCAGCGCACACAGTATCATTAAATACAGTAGCCTCTTGAGTTCTTAAAGGAGTCTTATTCTCTGAGCCTTGGCAGATCACAATACCTAGAGGTATGCAAAGAGCAATCACGCTAATTAAATATAAAAATCCTTTTAAAATCTTCATAAATACCTATGCATAAAAAGTGATCAATATCACATTGTTAAAGCTATTATATAAAAAACTATGCAATTGTAAATAGCACCAAAAACCATGTACTATGTACACTTAGTACATAACAATGTTCACTTTTTTAATCATCTGACATTTAAGTAACAGCAATAAATGCGATATATATCACATTTATCAAGAACTTAGTTTTTTAAGTCATTAGGTTAATATTGCGTATAAATTAAGAAAATTGCCGTAAAAAATTTTTAAATTATTTTTAGGCTTTTGCTAAATACTGTGTTTTGAGCATTTTTAAGATACTTGTCATTATGATTGCGATCTTCTAAACTTAGTGAAATTAACGTAATGAAATTAGAAAGAATAAGAAAGGATTACTGAAAAGATGTCTTTTGAATATCAAGGCAAGAACATTGCAACAGATAATGAAGGCTATTTATCTAATTTTGAGGATTGGTCAGAGGATTTAATGTACTTTATGGCTAAAAATGATGGTCTAGAGCTTAACGATTCTCACGTGGTGATCATCAAGCTAGTACAAGACTACTACAAAGAATTTGCTACAACTCCTGCTATTCGTAATTTAATTAAGTTTCTAAAAACAAAAGGCTTTGAAAACCTCGCCTCTTCCATCACCTTAGCAAAACTATTCCCAGATGGGGCTGCTAAAAGTGCTTCTAAGTACGCAGGACTTCCAAAGCCTATTAAATGTATCTAATTTTAAGAGCTAGACAAAACTAGCTCTTTTGTCTTTTTAAGGTCGCTTTACCTCAAGCATTGCAACCTTTTCCACCTTCAAATCAACCTTGCCACCTTTTACAGTTACAGTTAGACCTGACATGGCATCTTGAAGGATATCGCCATCGTTAAAGCATTTGCCAACCATAACTGAATCAGTCTGACCTACATGGATGACTACAGAGTTATCAATGCCTTGAGTACTATCTTTATACTGACGACAGTATGAGTTATCAGAAAGTTTAGTCTGAAGACCGGCACCTACCGCGATATTACGCAATCTAAACTGACCTACTTTTTGCCAAGTAGCTAGGATTGGATCAGATGCGTACTCGGTACTTAGACTACCTACCTTACTTGCCCAGGATGCAGCTTTTTCAACATCTTGTGGGAAGTTCATGTCTGATCTAATACCTTGCTCAAGATCAATGCCACCGCCCATGTCATTTTGACGGTTAGTCTCATCACCGTAGTAAAGCTGAATTGAACCTGGTAATAAGCCAAAGTTTACCGCAACTTTTGCCATGTCTTTCTTACGGCAAATTGAGGTATCGTGACTTGAAATATAGGTTAAATTGCCAAGTGGTACTTTACCTTCTAGTCGGCCATATAACTTACCGTACTTTTCCCAATCGCTTTGATCTGGCGTAATACAAGTATTTAAGTTCACACCATCTGGGTTAAAGTAAAAGTCAATTAATGAGTCAAAGCCACCATCTTTAGCGTAGCCTGAGTGATCTTCAGGATCATTTGTAAAAGCCCAAACCTCACCTGTCATATAGAATGGATCAGTCCAAGAGGCAGCAGGATCTTTACCCTTGTTCTTTTGACGCCAAGTATCTAAAGCCTTTAAGCTATACTCTTTTAAAAGTTTCCAAGTAGGATTTGCTACATACTTTACAGTATCGCATCTGTAACCATCAATACCGAACTCTTCAACCCAAGATGCTAGCCAATGAGCTTGGAACTCAGCAACACTCATCTCACCTTTTCTGTAAGGAGCTGCTGCTGGAATTTCATGCTCTTTATCGCCTTTAGACCACTTTTCTTGTAAGAAGGTTGGAATTTGCACTTTCTTACCATGGGTGTCAGTGTTCTTAAAATCAGGAAGATATGCTAAGCACTTATCTAGACCATCTTCAGCACCGCAAGGCTCACCATAGCCATCAAAGATGATCCAATCTTTGCCCCACCAACGATTCCAACTTTCATTATAGCTTTGGTTAATTGGTTTATTGTGGAAGTTCTCGCCTAATTGCTCATTAGGAGTCCATTCACGGCAAGGATCGATATCATGCACAGTACGACCAAATTTAAAGTCGCACATATCTTTTAGTGTGGCATAGCCTGAGTGGTTCATCACCACATCAATTAACACACGAATACCACGCTTGTGGGCTTCATTAACAAAAGTTCTAAAATCTTCAATTGTACCCATGTTAGCGTCAATTGAGGTGAAGTCTAGTCCATAATAGCCATGGTATGCATAGTACTGATACATACCCATAGGACCACCGCCAACCCAGCCATGAGACTGTTCAACAGGAGAGCTTACCCAAATGGCATTCACACCTAATGATCTGATGTAATCAAGTTTTTGGGTTAAACCTTTGAAATCACCACCGTGGAAGGTACCTGCAGTATAGCCGGCGCTATCTTTGTATGGACGGCCATAACTATTGTCATTGCTCTTATCGCCGTTTGAGAATCTGTCAGTGATAACAAAATATAAATTAGCATTAGCCCAACTAAATGGAAGATTTGAGCCTTCAAAAGCTTGTTGTGATGGAGATTTATCTTGGAAGTAATAGGTTGCAGCTCCTACGGCAGCAGCCATAGCTAAAACTAGCCCTGAAGTTTTTAATTTCATTGTTTTTACATCCCATGTTTATAGTAATCTGATGCTACTTTAATTGAGGGCATTAAAGATAGCTAGCAAAGCAAGGCAAAAAGCTGAGCTAGTTCAAAGAATATTTTTGGAAATGGTAATATTTAACTAAGAATAATTGTGAGAGGTTAATTTTTTAGTAAATTAGGACGATTAAGCTCACAGTAATTTCAAAGTACGAAGATATTTAGTTATAACCTACTTCCCCAAAAATATTGTAACGTAACAACCAAGATTTTCTGATATTTTCTTTAAAAATTAGTAAATTAAGGTTGTTTTTTTATGTTTTCTTTGAT
>ONCS01000054.1 GCA_900316375.1 uncultured Succinatimonas sp.
AACTTACGCTGTTCCCAATCGTCTGAAAATCCTTTAAAACGAACTTCTGGAATATTTTCACCATTTCTTGGAAACATTTTTTCAAGGAGAGCTTTTTTGATATTTTTAAGCTTATCTAACTTACGCTGATGAAGAGTGATCAGGTTATCGAGGTTAGTGAAATAGTCAGCAATTAGCTTCTGTTCACTCATATCCGTTGGAAACTGAATATCCATATCTGCAATCATTTCTAATCGAACAGAATCAACTGTTGCCTTTGCAGTCATAGACATAGCTCTTTTATAAAAGTTTTTTGAAAAATAGTAATAAAAATATTTTGCTGTTACATCAATAAAATTAGTCATTTTATAGCATCTTTGATGCAAATCGAACTTACCATTTACATAGTGAAATACCTTACCAATATTACCATCTCCAATAGTAATCACTGCTTCCTCATCATATAAATATTTATTGCTTTTTACCGCTTTATCGGACCGAATAAAAAATGGGTATTCACCATCATCAACTTGATCTTGGGTATTACTCTTTCCAGTTGATATTGAACATAGTGTTTTACATTTACGCTGTTCCCAATCGTCAGTGAAACCTTTGAATCTAATGGCTGGCTTTTTACTATCTTTACTCATGTTATACACCACCATTTAAGATTGCTTTAAGCTCAGCTAAACCTTTCATATCAGCGTCGCTACCTACAAGATCATCTAACATAGTACAAAGTTCAGATTCTGTGGATTTAATTTCTTTTTCAACATCATCTAAAGTGTCTTTATACTTATCAACAATGTGCGCAATCTTTGATGCAAAATCAGAGATCAGCTCAGTTGGAATGGATAATATTGAGTCTACAAGAGGAGAAATCCACTTGTAACGTAATAACTCAATAATCTCATCATCTGATAAGTGTTTTATTGTAGAAATTGTTAGCTCTTCAAGTTCAACTTTTTTAGCTTTAATGTCTTTATTTAACTTTGCAACAGATTCGACAAGTGATGCTGCAAGAGCAAGCTTACTATCAACAGAATCTCTATCAGATAATGATGATTTCTTTTCCTTTTTTATCTTCTTGACATAATCTTTTAGCTCTTTATTGCTGAATGCTGAATTGTCATCATTAAAAAGCTCACTTAGTGATGATTTATCATCGTCACTAATTCCATCAACAATTTCAGCTATCTCAGAATTTAACGATTCTTGCTTATCGTTAAGAGTATTTAAAGCATCTAGCTTGTCTTTTAACTTATGTTTTTGCACCAATGCAAATGGGAAGATTCTGCCTTCATAGTAATCATGTACCATAGTTACCTTGCCATTCTTCTTGCTCTCTTTTTCAATATCTTCAATTGAGCAAGCTGCGGTAAAACCTTCAGTTGCGATCATTTCAATATCATTTGCAATGGTTGTCCAAATATCATCCAACTTCTGATAAGCAACATACTTGTCAACAATAGAAACTGTTTTTAATCTATTGAAGATCTCATAACCGATTTCATTTTCTAAGGTTGCAACATTTACTGAGTTAACATCGGTCAATAACTTTTGAGCTAGATATTCTCCAAAGTCAGAGAATAGCGATTTGAAGTTATTAGAAAAATCAGTTATTAAGTGATTATTCTTAATATCTTGCTTGATGTCTTTAACAAGAACTTGCTCATATTCATCATTGCTTGGCTTAAATAACTCTGTGCGAAGACCAGGAATTGCATTCCACATATTATTAAAGGTGTTGAGCTCTTTAGTTGGAATACCACCAAACATAGATGCATAGATATCCCATGATTCATTTTCATCTGATGAATCCACATAGCGAGGGATATTTAAGTTGTAATCATTTGCACGAATTTCTTCACGAGTTACAACTTTTGAATATTTATCTATAGTCTTACGCTCTATGTATGTATCAACAATCTTTTTGATATCACAAGCACGTAAAACATTTTGTTTACCTTCCTTCTTAAAGCCCTTTGAGGCATCAATGATAAGTACATCATCACTAGTTCTTTGTTGCTTTAAGACCATAATGATTGTTGGGATACTGGTACCAAAGAAGATGTTGGCTGGAAGACCAATAATTGCATCAATGTGATTAGTCTCAATTAGGTTCTTACGAATTTCCCCTTCAGCGTCCCCTCTAAAGAGAACACCATGAGGTAAAACAATGGTCATTAAACCATCAGGTCTAATGTGGTATAAATCATGAAGTAAGAATGCGTAGTCTGCCTTACCAGCAGGCGCTACACCATATCTTGCATAACGAGGATCGGTATCCTTGTTTTCATTATCCCAATTTTGTGAATAAGGAGGATTTGATACTACGGCATCTACATATAAAGGAGTGTAATCTTCAATAGGCCAATCATCAGCTAAGGTATCAGCACAACGAGTTACGATATTAATTGGCTTAATACCGCGCATTACCAAATTCATACGAGTAATGTTGTAAGTATTTTCTTTTAACTCTTGAGCAAAGTACTTAATTCTATCAGGAGATGTATCACCGTATTTTTCAACAGCTTTACCAATATTGATAAGTAAAGAGCCAGAACCACTGGTTGGATCGTAGATTTGAATGGTATCTCTTTGTTTTAAGGTATGGGCAATAATCTCTGACATTAAAACAGATACTTCATGAGGGGTATAGAATTCACCTGCTTTCTTACCAGCATTAGCAGCAAACTTACTGATCAAATATTCATAGATAAAACCTAACACATCGTAATCTTGTTCATCCATTGGAATATCTGATACAAGATTGATTAAATTTACACAAGCTTTTGAACTAGCAGATCCACTATCACCTAACTTGCTAAGACCATTTCTTAAAGTATCAAAAATCTTATCAAAAAGAGCTTTGTTTGGACCTAACTTAACACTATCATCAAAATCATTGATAGCTGCTCTAATTATGGCAATATCAGGAGTTACAACTTTACCTTCATACCATACAGAAAATAAGTTTTCATATTTTATGAAATAGCCAATTGAGTTAATAATTTCCATTGCAGTTTCATCATCAGGCTCAACTTCTTGCAAATCTGAAACTGAAGCTCCTAACTCATTTTTAACAAAAGCTTCTTCTTTTTCTGATAGATACTTATAGAAGATAAAGCCTAAGATGTAGTCTTTGTACTCGTTTGCCTCAATCTTTGAACGTAACTTATTTGCTGCTTCCCAAATCTTGTTTGCTAATTGTTGCTTATTCATAAATGACCTTATATTCTCAAATGGCTATTACTTACTTTCAGCGTAAGTTTAAAAAGCCACAAACTTAAATAGTTGCAAAATATACTTTAAAATATTATAACAAAATTTAAACGGTACATTTTAGCAACCTAGAAAAATTCAAGATTAGTCACGATATTAGTTAACCAACATCAAGATTTGTTTTAAAATTCTTTACATTTGCGTTGGATAGGAAATAATATTTAAAGACCAATTTGCTAGATAAATCACCTTTTTGCTAATTTAGGAATTACTTAAGTATCCTAAGCAAATAGAGCAACCTTTAATGAATATATAGATCTAACCATCATGACTGAAGATAATTTCATCAAATACGATACATTTAATTCTGAAGAACAAGTTTCATACCTAATTAAGCCTATCATTAAAGCATTAAAAGATGCTGGAGGCTCTTTAGATAGGACTGCTCTTAAAAGTCGTATTAGAGAAAACGATAAAGTCATTGATGAGTTTGCTGATAAGCTTTACGTATCAAGTAGAAGTGGCAATGACTATAGTAAGTTTGAGTTCAAATTTAACTTTGCTATAAAGGAACTAAGTTACGTTGGAATTTTAAAATGCGAAAATAAAAAGAAAACTATAGTTCTAACTGACATAGGTCAAAATATCTCTCTTGATAATTTTGATGTTAGCCAAGAAGTTAGAGTAAAAGCTCGCACCTATTGGGATTCAAAAGCACAAAAGAACAAAGAAAAGAAAGAGAAAAAATCTGAATCTATCTTAAAAGCAAGTCGCATCTTATATGATAGAGAGACTTTTAAAGTAAATGAGGATTATTTTCCTAAAGACTATAATCCAGGCATCTCCAGCGATACTTGGTTAAACTTGCTAAACGATAAAGACATTTTTAACACAAAGTCACTCCAAGTCATGAAGCGTATGCTAGCTCTTGAGGGGCAAGCAACATGTACAGAACTAGCTGAGACCTTTGGTGAAGACTATCACTTCTATATATCAGTTTGTTCAAATCTAGCAAGAAGAGTATCACAAGCTACTAATTGTCCCCTATACCCAAGCAATGGCCAAAAGACTCAATGGTGGACAATTTTATTTATTGGTACTGATAGTTACGATGAACAAGCAGGTTCTTTTACTTGGTGCTTACGTGAAGAACTCCATGCAGCTCTAGATAAATTTGATTTATCAAATATCAATTTATACTCAAAACAAGCTATTTGGAAAATTGAGATGGATCATAACCGTCTTGACCAAGCTGAAATTTAAAAATACCTCTCTGAAAACAAAATTGTTCTTCATAAATTCTCTGGTGTTAACCCTAAAAATAGAACCTACCAAGGAGAATACTTCATCAATAGTATCAAGAAAGATGATTTCTTCTTTTTATGCTCAAAAGGAAAAGTTTTGCTATTTGGTCAATTTACAGCTGATGATGCTAAGACAAATGATAAAGGAGGAGATTGGTACGAAAGAGAATTTACCTTAATCAACAAATCTTTAATACAAGAGCCGATCTTAGACTTAGACACTAAATGGTATCCTGCTGAAAACTCAAGTTGTATTGAGGTTGAAGATTTAGTTCAATTCGAAGATAAGATCCTAAAACCTTGCTTTTGCATCAAGCTAGATGAAATCATCAATAACTACGGAAATAAAACCGTTGATGATACCCAAGATATAGACGATAGCGATGATCTTGATATTGAAGATGAAACAGATTCTGAAATTGACACAGAGGAAAAACATTATTGGTGGTTAAACGCTCGTCCTAGTTACTGGATATTCCAAGATAAAGCATTAAATGAAGAGTTATATTTCACCATGTACAATGAAAATGGTGAAAAAAGACATATCTTCAAGTATTTTCTTGAAGCAAAACCAGGCGATGAAATTATTTGCTACGAAGCTAGCCCAACTAAGAAGATAGTTGCTCTCGGTGAAATTACAAGAGAAAACGATGGTAAAAATATCTATTTTTCATTAAAAGAGCACCTAACCAATAAAATCACATTAAAGACTTTACAAGATACTCCAAAGCTTTCTTCTAAGTCATTTGGTCAAAACGGCAGTCTTTTTAAACTTACTAAAGATGAATTTGACTGCATCATGGATTTAATCAGAGATCAAAATCCTGAAGATACCAGTGCACAAGAAGAAGTTTATCCGATATACACAAAAGAAGACTTTTTAAATGAAGTATTTATGTCTTCTGAGCAATACGAGCACCTTAAAAATCTTTTACAAAGAAAGAAAAACATCATTCTTCAAGGTGCTCCAGGTGTTGGCAAAACCTTCTGTGCCAAAAGACTTGCCTACTCCATGATGAATGAGAAAAATGAAAGTAGAGTTAAGGTAATTCAATTCCATCAAAGCTATTCATATGAAGATTTCATAATGGGATACAGACCTTCAGGTAATGGATTTGAACTTAAGTACGGCGTATTTTACGATTTTTGTAAGAAGGCAGAAAATCAACCTGATCAAGACTTTTTCTTTATCATAGATGAAATTAACCGTGGTAATTTATCAAAGATCTTTGGTGAGTTGATGCAGCTAATAGAAGTAGATTATCGTGGTCAGCCTATTTCACTAACATATGAAAATAAGCCTTTTGCAGTGCCTAAAAATCTTTATATCATCGGTATGATGAATACTGCTGACAGAAGCTTAGCAATGATTGACTATGCACTACGCCGCCGCTTTAGTTTCTTTAATATTGAACCAGGATTTAACTCTGAAGGATTTACCAATTATCAAAACCTACTTGGCAATCAAGTATTTGATAATCTAATTAAAAAGATTGAATTGCTTAATGATGCTATATCGAAAGATAGCTCATTAAGTGATGGTTTTAAAATTGGTCATAGTTATTTCTGCGGTTTAACAAGTGAAACAGTTGATAACAACGTTTTAAGATCAATTGTTGAGTATGACATCATGCCAATGCTAAAAGAATATTGGTTTGATGAAGAAGAAAAATATAATACTTGGTCAAATGATTTGTTAGAAGTGTTTAAAGAGTAAAAGCAGTGATACCTTTATCCACTAACCGGATGCGAAAACACTGCCATTTATGGCGGTGATGAGCATCAAAGTAAACTGTTTTAAGCATTGTAAGCTAGT
>ONCS01000166.1 GCA_900316375.1 uncultured Succinatimonas sp.
CTTAGATGTGCTCTTCTCAGGAGATGCCATCATTTCAGCTGTAGGTATGACTAATCATGTGTATATCATGATCTTAGCTGTATCTATCGCCATGGGCTTACTCATCTGGGCATCAGGTTTCATATCTGAGTTTGTGGCACGCCACCCAACTTTAGTTATCTTGTGTTTAGGTTTCTTGCTACTAATTGGCTTTAGCTTAATTATGGAAGCTTTCCATATTTATGTACCAAAGGGCTACTTATACTCAGCTATTGGTTTCTCAATTTTAATTGAGATCTTCAACCAAGCAAGCCGCAAGAATGTACTTAAAATTAAGCACTCAAAGAACATGCAATCTCGTCAAATTGCAGCTCACTTAGTGTTACGTCTTTTAGGCTCTAAAGATGATGATGTGCATAATCTGCAAGAGGCTATCGTAGCTCGTCCTAGTGCTTATGTTTTTAATAAGCAAGAAAAGGAAATGGTCTCACGCGTTCTTGAGTTATCATCACTTCCTGTTAAAGCAGTGATGACAGCAAGACCTGATTTACAGATGCTAAAAGTTGATGGTACCCAAAAAGGCATTTTAACAAAGTGCACTACCGCTACTAAGTCACTTTTAATTGCTTATAAGAATGGGCATAAAGATCAGCCTTTAGGTTATATTAGCCGAGCTGATGTTTTAGGACTATTTGTAGATAATAAGGCTACCCCTGAAAACATTGAAAAAGCAGTGCAAGAGCCAATCTACCTGCCACAGACTATCAATATCCTAAGTGCCTTAGAGCAATTTAGACAAAGTAAGAAATACTTTGGCTTTGTATTTGATGAGTTTGGCGGTTTTGAAGGTGTGGTTACCATTCATGATATCGTTGAGGAGATCACAGGTGAAATGCCTGAGACTACTGAGACTCCTGAAATTGTGAATATGGGTAAGGATAAAGATGTGTTTAGAGTAGATGGCGATGCAATTCTAGCAGACGTCTCTCGTAACACTGGACTTACTTTGCCACCATCTGAGCACTACCAAACGATTGCAGGTTTTGTTTTAGATAAACTGCAGCGCGTACCAAAGCAAGGCGAGGTCCTTGAAGTTGATGGCTGGAAAATTGAAGTATTTTCAGCTGATGCAACTTCTATTAACGTCTTAAAACTTTTTAAGCCAAGTTCTCAAAAAGCTTGATTTTAAAGGGCGAATTTGGTATAAATAAGGGGCTTGCAAAGTTGCAAGCCTGTTCAAGTGTGAGCTTGAACCTAGAGACAATTTTTAAGATATTATTTTTTAATATTTTAAGTAATTTAAAAATGTTTCTAGATATTTAGTGGAACTTCATGAAGAAAGGGACCCTAGTATAGCGGTCCTTTTTTTATGCAACAAAGAGGTACTAATGGCAGGAACCATTGAAGAGAAAGTAACAGAGCTTGTTACACCTTTAGTAGAGTCTATGGGCCTTACCGTATGGGGAATTAGATTCCGTGGCGGTAATGATCATGCAATGCTACAGGTGTTTGTAGATAGTGAGGAAGGTATTAGCGCTGATAAGTGTGGTGAGTTAATGGATGTATTATCACCAGCTTTAGATGCTGCTGATTTAATTGCTCCTAAATACACTTTAGAAGTATCTTCACCTGGTCTTGACCGTATCCTGTTCACACTTGAGCAAGCTACAGCTTATGTAGGTCAAACTATTAAAGCTGAGTTGAGAATCCCAACTAATGGTCGTCACAAACTTCAAGGTATCCTTGAAGAGGTGAGTGAAGATGGCATGTTAAAGGTAAACGATAAGATCTCAGGTCTTATGGAAATTGCCTTTTCTAATGTTTCAACAGCTCGTGTCGTACCTGAGTTTAAATCTAACAACAAAAAAGCTCCAAAAAGCGGATCATAAGAGGAATTAAAAAATGGGTAAAGAGATAATTGCCATTGCTGAGGCTCTTTCAAACGAGCGTGCAATCCCAAAAGAGAAGATTTTTGAGGCTCTAGAAAATGCCTTAGCAACTGCTACTAAGAAAAAGTATCCAGTTGAGATCTCTGTTCGTGTTGCGATTGACCGCAAAGACGGTTCATATTTAACCTACCGTCGTTGGACTGTTGTAGATACTGATGGCCCACTTGATAAGCCAGCTCAAGAAATTTCACTTGTAGCTGCAGCTTTAGATCATGAAGGCATTCAGGCAGGTGACATTGTTGAAGAAGAAATTCCATCTGTAGCATTTGACCGTATCACTATTCAAACTGCTAAGCAGGTTCTATCTCAGAAAGTAAAAGATGCTGAGCGTGAGCAAGTTGTAGCTGAGCAGCGTGATCACATCGGTCACGTTGTAAATGCAACTGTGAAAAAGCAAAGCCATGACATCATGGTTTTAGATTTAGGTAATAACGCTGAAGCTGTTTTAAAGCGTGAGCAAATCATTCCTCATGAGACCTATGGTCGTGGCGATCGTGTTAAAGTTTTACTACAAGATATTAAAACTGAGACTAACAAGGGCCCACAGATCATCTGCTCAAGAACTTCTCCTGATTTCTTAAAAGAGTTATTCAGAATTGAAGTACCTGAGATTGGTGAAGATGTAATTGAGATCATGGGCGCTGCTCGAGATCCAGGTTCTCGTGCTAAGATTTCAGTTCGCTCAAAGGATAGAAGAATTGACCCACGTGGTGCATGTATCGGTATGCGCGGCGCTCGTGTAATGGCTGTATCTAATGAGTTAAATGGTGAAAAGATTGACGTGGTGCTATGGGATGAGAACCTAGCTCAATACGTAACTAATGCTATGGAGCCAGCAGAGGTTTCTCGCATCATCATTAACGAAGAAGATCACACCATCTTTATCGCCGTTGCTGAAGAGAATTTAGCTCTAGCTATCGGTAAGAACGGTCAGAACGTAAGACTTGCTTCTCAGTTAATTGGCTGGGAGCTAAAGGTTATGACTGAAAAAGAGCTAGAGTCAAACATCCAAGCTGAAACTGGTAAGGTTGTAAAACTATTCCAAGAGAGCTTAAACATTGATGAAGACTTTGCTAATGCTCTATATGATGCTGGCTTTTCTACACTTGAAGAAGTAGCTTACGTTGATCCTCAAGAATTACTATCAATTGATGGTATGGATGACGATACTGCAGCTGCTGTTCAAGAAGTTGCTCGTAAGGCAGTGTCAGATAAGGAAAACGCAGAGTCTGCTCAGGCTATCTCAGAGCTAACAAAACTTGATGGCATTGATGAAGATTTAGCTAAAAAGTTAGCTGCTCACGGCATTAAAGGCGGTGAAGATCTAGCAGAGCAGGCAACTGATGATCTAGTTGATATTGAAGGTCTTGACGAGAAGAAAGCAGGCGAGATCATCATGGCAGCTCGTAATGAGTATTGGTTTAAAGACGAACAATAAGAAGGAAGACATTATCTATGGCCGATGAGAAGCAAAACAATGGACCAAAGCTATCTTTAAATAGAAAGTCTTCTGGTAATCAGACCCTTTCTTCTTCCCAAGGTAGCAAGAAAGTTCAAGTTGAAGTTCGTAAGAAAAGAGTAATTGTTGATCCTAAAGCACGTAAGCTAGAGCTCGAGCAAGAGGCAGCTGCTAAGAAGGCAGAGGCTGAGGCACAGGCAAAAGCTGAAGCTTTACGTAAAGAGCAAGAAGCTCAAGCAAAAGCTGAGGCTGAAAAGAAAGCTTTAGAAGAGAAGAAAGCTATGGAAGCTCAAAAAGCACAAGCTGCAAAGGTAGCACCTAAGGTTGCTCCTAAGGCAGCACCTACTGCTCACAAAGAAAAGCACGAAGATCAGGCAACTGTTGAATTACGTCGTGCTCAAGAAGAGCAGCAAAAGCGTAAGAGTGAAGAAGAGTCAAAGCGTCTTGCTGATGAGGCTCGTAAACTTGCTGAAGAAAATGAGGCACGTTGGGCAGCTGAAGAAGAAGCTCGTTCACATCAAGATGATGATGACGATAGCGGCACTTCACAATACGTAAAAGAAGCTGAGGCTCGTCAAGAGCGTGAGGCTGAGAATTTAGGCCGTCACCGTGACCGCAACTCTTCTGATCGTCGTGGCAAGAGATTTGAAGAAGAGCAGACTAACCAAAACCGTCGCCAAAAAGGCGGTAAAGGTGGTAAGAATGTTAAGGGTGCTGCAAAGCTTAACCAGCAACAGCACGGCTTTAACCGCCCAGCAGCTCCTGTAAGCCGCGATGTAGAAATCGGTGAGACTGTAACTGTTGCAGATTTAGCAGCTAAGATGGCTGTGAAGGCAACTGAGGTTATCAAGACCCTAATGAAGTTAGGTGAAATGGTAACTATCAACCAGGTTTTAGATCAGGCAACAGCTCAGTTAGTAGCTGAGGAAATGGGCCACAAGGTTATCCTACGTAAGGAAAACGAGATTGAAGATCAGCTATTACAAGGTCGTGAGACTAAGGCTGAGGCAACTCCTCGTGCTCCTGTTGTTACCATCATGGGTCACGTTGACCATGGTAAGACCTCATTACTTGACTACATCCGTAAGTCAAAGGTTGCTGTAGGTGAGGCAGGTGGTATTACCCAGAGAATCGGTGCTTATCACGTACCATTCCATGACAGAGGTATTACCTTCCTAGATACCCCAGGTCACGCCGCATTTACTGCAATGCGTGCTCGTGGTGCTCAATGTACTGATATCGTGGTTCTTGTAGTAGCAGCAGATGATGGTGTAATGCCACAGACTCTTGAGGCTATTCAGCATGCTCAGGCAGCTAAGGTGCCTATGATTGTTGCTATCAACAAGATGGATAAACCAGGTGCTGAGCCACAAAGAGTTATCAATGAGTTAATGCAACACTCAGTTATCCCTGAGGATATGGGTGGTGAGAATCAGTTTGTACAAGTATCAGCAAAAACTGGTATGGGTGTTGATGATCTTCTAGAGGCTATCTCACTACAAGCTGAAGTTCTAGAGCTTAAAGCAGTTCACGACGGTATGGCAGAAGGTGTAACCATCGAGTCACGTCTTGATAAAGGTCGTGGCCCTGTAGCTACCGTTCTAGTTCGTGAAGGTACCTTACACAAAGGCGACATTGTTCTATGTGGTCTACAGTATGGCCGTGTACGTTCAATGCGTAACGAAAATGGTAAGGAGCTGACTGAAGCAGGTCCTTCAATTCCAGTTGAGGTATTTGGTCTATCAGGCGTTCCTGCTGCAGGTGATGAGGTAACAGTTGTAGCTGATGAGCGTAAGGCTCGTGAAGTTGCACTATTCCGTCAAGGCAAGTTCCGTGAGATTAAGATTGCTAAGCAAAAGAGTGCACAGCTTGCTTCTATGTTCAAAGAGAACAATGCATCCGAGCTTAAGGTTGTGCTTAAGGCTGATACCCAAGGTTCAGTTGAAGCAATTTCTGATGCTCTATTAAAACTTGGTAACGAAGAAGTTCAAGTTAAGATCATTGGCTCTGGCGTAGGTGGAATTACAGCTAACGATGCTACCTTAGCAGCAGCAGATGGCGCTGTTATCATCGGCTTTAACGTTCGTGCTGATGGTCCTGCTCGTCAAGTAATTGATTCTGAGGCTGTGGATCTTCACTACTATAGCGTTATTTACGATCTAATCGATGACGTAAAGAAGGCGATGTCTGGCTTATTGAAGAAAGAGATCCGCGAGAACTTCATTGGTTATGCTGAGGTTCGTGATATCTTCCGTCATCCTAAGTACGGTGCTATTGCAGGTTGTATGGTGGTTGAAGGTGTCGTAAAGCGCGCTGCTCCTATCCGTGTGCTTCGTGATAACACTGTTATCTTCGAAGGTGAGCTAGACTCATTACGTCGTTTCAAAGATGACGTATCAGAGGTTAAGCAGAACAACGAGTGCGGTATCTGTGTTAAGAATTACCAAGATGTTCGCGTCGGCGACCGTATCGAGTGTTTCGAGAAGGTTGAAGTAGCTAGAACTCTTGATTAGTTAAAAGGAAACTATGCCAAGAAGTTACGGTAGAAATGAAAGAGTTGCAGCAGCAGTAAGACGTGAGCTTGCTGACGTGCTGCAGCACGAGCTTAAAGATCCAAGAGTTAAAAACGCTACGATCACTGAAGTAGACGTATCTCCTGATCTTAGAAATGCTCGTGTGTATATTTCGTTTTTAACTGATAAACAAGATGAAATTAAAGCTGCAATGCAGGGCTTAAAGAATGCTAAAGGCTTCTTACGCTCACAGCTTGCATCTAGATTAAATCTGCGTTATATGCCTGATCTTGATTTACGTTATGACTCACTACTAACTGAAAGTATGAAGTTAGATGCGTTAATTGCTAAAGGCTTAAACAAAGACTAAAGCTTGTTTAAAGGTTATAAAAAAGCCTCAGGATGTAAAAATCTTGAGGCTTTAATTTTTACTGAGAAATTTAGATTAAGTTAAAATCATCACGGGCAAATACTGGGATAGTATCGTATGGAGCTTCAAC
>ONCS01000042.1 GCA_900316375.1 uncultured Succinatimonas sp.
CGATAAATCAAAATTTATCCTTCAGAAGATGATCGAAAAATTGGAGCTTTTAAAGAAATCCCGATTTATCGAGCTGTTTGGTGATCCAAGGTTAAATAACAAAAAATTACCAATTAAGAAAATCAAAGACTTTGCAAAATGCATAGCAGGAGCAACACCAAGTACAGCAGAAAGTAGTTATTGGGATAATGGAACAATCCCGTGGATGAGTTCTGGTGAAGTAAATCAAGGTCGTATTTACAGCACAGAAAAGAAAATTACACAAAAGGGTTACGACAACGCAAGTACAAAATTAATACCACCACATACGGTTGTAATAGCTATGGCTGGACAAGGAAAAACCAGAGGAACTGTTGGTGTTGCAGAAATTGAACTTTGTACTAACCAGTCAATATGTTCAGTTGTTACAGATGATACAGTTGATGTTGATTACCTATATTATTTTCTAAAATTACAATACGAAGCATTAAGAGGAGCCTCTAATGGAGCTGCAGGAAGAGGCGGTCTAAATCTAAAAATCATCGGTGATTTTCCTGTTATTGTTCCAGATTTGAATTTGCAAAAATCATTTGTGAAGTGTGTAAATCAAATCGATAAATCAAAACTTATACTTCAAAAACAGCTTGATGATCTTGTAGGTGAAACCAAGTAGTACATCTTATTAGGTAGCTATATGAGTAATTTTGACTTTTTACTTGAGCAAAAGGATTTTGAATCTTTTGCTCCTATCGCTGTAAGAGCAGAAAAGTATGCACACGATGATCCTGATACTTCTATTGGTTTATGCAGAAAAGCTGCAGAATGTGCAACTAATTGGCTTTATGCAGTGGATAGACATTTGGATTCTACAGGACTTAGAGACTTTAGAGATAAGATATCAAATTACCAATTTAAAAAACTAGTTGGTGCAGATATATGCGATTCAGTACATTTAATTAGAAAGCTAGGAAATAAAGCTGTACATGGTGAAAATGCAAATTTTCCGCCAAAGACATCACTAGTAATTGTGTATTCATTGTTCAAATATCTATGTTGGATTGAGCATAATTATGTCTCGTCAGATACATTTAGACGTTTTAGCTCTGTATTTGTTCCTGGCTTTGGAAAAAGTCAAAGTTCACCAATTACCACACAAAACGGCGCAAGTTTAAATACAAAAGAAGAGGCTGAAAGAAAAGAAATAAGGATCTTGGTAAGTAGTGATGAAGATGATCCTGTTATTACCTACTCTGATGAAAAGCTCGAAAAACTTAATCAAAACAAGGAACAAAGTAAAGATAAGCCATTAAAAGTCTCTTCTGATATTTCAGAGGAATTTACTCGAAAACTATACATCGACACATTGCTCAATGAAGTAGGTTGGTTCGAGGGTAAGAACATGACCTATGAGTATCAAATTGAAGGTGTTCAGTTTAACGATGGCGAGAGCGGAAAAATCGATTATGTGCTTTGGGATGGCGATGGCAAACCATTAGCTATTATCGAAGCTAAGCGCTACAAAGAAGATGCACATAAAGGTAAAAAACAAGCTCAAACTTATGCAAAATGTCTTGAAGATAAGTTCCATGTAAAGCCATATATTTACCTCACTAATGGCCATGAAATCTTTTTAGAAAATGATGGAGATAACAACTACCACGAAAGACCGGTAGGCGGATTCTTCACAAAAGATGACATGCACTCTCGTATGTTCAACTTTGAAAGAAGACTTCCTTTTGATGATATTGATGTATCTGATATATGTGGTCGTTACTACCAAATAGAAGCTGTCAAAGCAGCTTGCAATAGATTTTCAAATCACTTTAGAAAAGCCTTACTTGTAATGGCAACAGGAAGTGGTAAGACAAGAACTATCTTTGGACTAATCAAATCTCTAGCAGAGCGTAACTGGGTTAAAAATGTTTTATTCCTAGCTGATAGAACTGCCCTTGTAAGCCAAGCATACGGTGAATGTAAAAAGATATTAAAAGGTTTCCCTGCTGCAAACCTTTGTGCAACTAAGAAAGAAGATAGAGATTTAAACGCTCGCCTTGTCTATTCAACTTATCAAACCATGATTAGCACCATTGATAGTGCTAAAAACAATGATGGTTATAAGCTTTTCTCGCCAGGTCATTTTGACTTACTTATCTGCGATGAGGCTCACCGCTCTATCTACAATAAGTATCGTGAGATCTTTGATTACTTTGACTCAATGTTAGTAGGCTTAACCGCAACTCCAAAAGATGAAGTTGATAAGAACACCTACGCTATATTTGATTTTGAAAAAGGCAATCCAACTTATTACTACTCATTAGACCAAGCTGTAAAAGATGAGTACCTTGTAAACTTTAAAACTTATAAACTTAAAACAGCCATCATGACTCGTGGTATTAAGTACAATGAGTTATCAGAAGAAGATAAGCGAGCTTATGAAGAACAGTTTGCTAAGCTTGATGAGGATATGGTTACCGATATCTCTTCTAGTAGCATCGACAGATGGTTATTTAATGAGGACACCATTAAATTAGTAATCGATGCCTTGATGGATAAAGGCCTAAAAGTTGACAGTGGTAATAAGCTTGGTAAAACCATTATCTTTGCAAGAAATCATGCTCACGCCAAAGAGATCATTAGGATCTTCTACAAGATGTACCCAGGCTTTAGTAATGAGTTTATGCAAGAGGTCGGTAGTGCTATTAAGTGGTCTGAAGGCACTATTGATAACTTCAAAAAGCCAGATTCCTACCCTCAAGTTGTAGTATCTGTCGATATGATGGACACGGGCATTGATGTACCTGAATGCCTAAATTTGGTGTTCTATAAGCCGGTTTACTCAAAAGCAAAGTTTTGGCAGATGATTGGTCGTGGTACCCGTAAGTGCCCAGAGCTAATAGATGGCGAGGATAAACAGTACTTCTTAATTATTGATCCATGTTCTAACTTTGATTTCTTTAGTGAAAATCCAAATGGCTTTGAAGGCGTAAATCAAATTACCTTAGAGCATCATATCTTTAAGACTAGACTTAAGATTGTAAAAGCACTGCAAAATGCACAAGGTATCGAGGCCGATGAATACATCAAAGCAACTATCAAAGAGCTTGTAGATAAAGTTAAAAACATTCCTACAAAAGATAGTTTTAGAGCTCAGCACCATATCAGAGCAATTGAAGATTTTTGCAAAGATGAGTCTTATCAAAACTTAACTGATGAGCAAATTCAAAGAGCCTCAGATGAAGTAGGACCTCTACTTTTAGCAAAACTTGATGGCGATAATATCAGTGCTCAGCGCTTTGATAGGTTAATGTACAACATTCAAGAGATGTATTTAACCGAAAATGCACCAAAGCTAAAGTTATACATAAATCGTTTAAAAAAGATCACTGAATCTTTACTCGATATAGCAAATTCAATTCCAGATATTGCTAAAAAACAAAAGCTTTTAGAGTTCATTTTAGAAGATGACTTTGTTGAAAAAATTACCTTGCAACGTTTAGAGCAAATTAGAAATGAGATCCGAGAAATTGCAAAATTTGCTCAAAGCGATGGTGGTAAACCTGTCTATATTGCTCTTACCGACGATATTGAAGAAGAAATCTTTGATGAAACCGGTGTTGCTGGCATGGTTCATGAAGAAGAGTTTGAGCCATATGCAAAGCGTGTTCAAAAGTACGTAAGAGCGCACTTAAATGATGGTGTGATTGGTAAAATTCATACTAATCAGCAATTATCCTTTGATGATATTCAAGCACTCAAAGATATCGTTTGGAAAGAGCTTGGTAGCAAAGAAGAGTATGAGAATACGTTCAAAGATCAGGATTTAGGAGTCTTAATCAGAAAAACAGCAGGTCTTGATAGACAAGCAGCTAATGACGCCTTTGCTAAGTTTTTAACTGAGCATAACCTAAATGCTCAACAGTCTGCCTTTGTAAAACTAGTAATCGATTACATTGTGTCAAACGGACTTATCTTAGAGCGTAAAATCTTAATGAATGCACCATTTGATACGATACCGGTGTCCCGCGTATTTAATGATATGAACTTATTTAGTTCTCTTTTAAATACCATTGACTCCATCAAAGGCAACGCTGTGCTTAATGTAAATTAAGCTCTACTTATAATTGAGGCTTTACCTAAAGTTAGATAAAGCCTCAATAAAGCATCTATTTTTGTAAAGAACAAAAGAAGTCTTACTACTTCAACTTCTCAATGATCTCTTCATCGATCTTAAAAGACTGTTCAACAGTTGGGAAGGTACCTTCCTTAGTCTCTTTAATGTAATCAGCAAAAGCTTGAGTCATCACCTGTCCTACATTTGCAAACTTCTTAACAAACTTAGGGGTAAAGTCAGAGTACATACCAAGCATATCTTGATATACAAGAATTTGACCATCACAGCCAGCACCTGCGCCAATACCGATAGTTGGAATTGAGATAGTTTCAGTAATAATCTTTGCTAAAGCAGCAGGTACACACTCAAGTACTACTGAGAAAGCACCAGCCTCTTCTACTCTTTTAGCATCTTCAATTAAGGTACGTGCAGCCTCTAAGGACTTACCTTGAACTTTAAAGCCACCGAAGGCATTAACGGATTGAGGAGTTAAACCTAAGTGAGCCATTACAGGAATAGATGCCTCGGTAATTGCTTTAATCTGCTTGCAAACACTAGCACCACCTTCAAGTTTAACTGCCTGTGCTCTGCCTTCTTTCATAAGGCGTCCTGCGTTGCGTACGGCCTCTTCAACAGATACTTGATAGGACATAAAAGGCATATCTGCTACAACTAAGGCATTTTTTGCACCACGTGCAACACAAGCTGTATGGTGGATCATATCTTCCATAGTGACAGATAAGGTGTCTTCATAACCTAACATGGTCATGCCTAGAGAGTCACCAATTAAAATGCCATTGATACCAGCATTATCCATAAGCTTAGCTGTTGAATAATCATAGGCTGTAAGCATGGTGATCTTATCGCCTTTTAACTTTTGCTCTTTAAAAGTAGTAATAGTGTTTGTCACTTTTTAAGTTCCTTTGTTAACTTGTCATAATCTCTATCAGGATGTTTCTCTTTAGCAATTTCAACTAATTTTAAAGATAAGATCTTGTAGAGCTCTTTGTATTTATCTTGCCTATGATCTTTTGTATTTATGTTATCTAGTGCTTCTAGATGTTTTAAAACTGTACTTACATCATTGCGCTCAATAGGGCCTGTAAGTGAGTCTTTTATGCCGTTTCTTAAGATATTTTTCACATTTCCTAAAAATAAAGGTTCTAAAGCCTCAACTACATGTCTAGAACTAAATCCTGATTCTTCTAAAAGCTCGGTACCGATGCTAAATAAGCACAAAACCATATTACTTACCATAACTGATGATAAGTGGTATAAAGCCTTTTGCTCCTTGGATATTATTGAATATTTAAGATCTGTCTTCTTTAATAGTGATTGTATACTTCTTTGACGCTTTGAGCTTCCTTCAATGGTGAAATACGCACTCTGCATAGGAATGAAGGAGTCAATTTTATTACTTACAGCACACATTGGATGAATGGAAAAAACGCTAGCGCCTAATTTTTCACCATCGACAAAAACATCTGATGACAATGAACCACTGCAATGACAGATGTTTTTACCTTTAATAGGTAATTTTTTAATTTCTTCCCATACTAGAGCAATCTGTCCATCAGGCACAGTTACAAAGATGGTATCAGATGCTTCAACTAAATCAGCTATATTTCTGTAAGCATTAGTTTCTGTTACATTTGCAATATGTTCAGCAGATGCAAAAGTTGAACTGTAGAACCCTACCACATCAATTTTACTAATATGAAAAAGCATGCCAAGAGAGCAACCAACCTTGCCTGCACCAATAAAACCAACCTTCAAAGCGATAGTCCTTACAAATGAAGTTTAATGTACTAAAGTTGATTGTAGTTAATAGAAAAGTAATATGCAACAAATACTTATTTATCAAGATTACCTAGATACAAAGGTAGTTATCAAAACTTAAAAAGGCACAATAAAGCCACCTAAAATCTCTCCTAGGTGGCCTTGCTTGCTAACTTTTACTTATGACTTTTTATTAAGCTTTTTTAGATTAACTCTTATTGAGGCTTAACTTCGTTTACTAACTCTTTACCTTCAAAGAAGTCAGTTACATTCTGCAAAGTGGTATGAACGATATTGTCCATAGCTTCTTTAGTAAAGAATGCTTGGTGAGAGGTAATTAAAACATTGTTTAAGCTCATTAAACGGCTTAGGTTATCATCGGTGATGATGTGATCTGATCTATCTTGATAGAAGTAATCGTGCTCTTCTTCATAAACATCAAGACCTGCAGCACCAACCTGACCACTCTTTAGACCTTCAACTAAAGCTTCAGAATTGATTAGAGGACCACGACCGGTGTTAATGATCATTACGCCTTTCTTCATCTTTGCAATTGAGTCTTTGTTGATTAAGTACTTGTTTTGTGGAGTTAATGGGCAGTTTAAAGAAATGATATCAGACTGTGCGTATAACTCATCTAAGGTTACGTACTTGATGCCAGCTTGCTTTGCATATTCTTGATCTTCAAAAATATCATAAGCTACAACATTTAGACCAAAGCCTTTTAAGATGCCGATTAAAACACGAGCAATCTTGCCTGTGCCTACGACACCTGCGGTCTTTCCATATAGGTCAAAGCCCATTAGACCGTGTAGAGCGAAGTTACCATCACGGGTACGAGAGTATGCTCGGTGGGTTTTACGATTTAAGGTTAGAATTAAGGCAATTACGTGCTCAGCAATAGCATGAGGTGAGTAAGCAGGAACACGTACAACACGAATACCTAGCTCTTTAGCAGCTTGCAAATCAACATTGTTAAAACCTGCGCAACGTAGGGCTAAAAGCTCAACACCGCTATTTTTAAGCTTAGTTAAAACTTCTCTATCAGCTCTATCGTTTACGAAGATACACACAGCTTTAGCGCCATGAGTTTCATCAGCATTGTTGATGTCCAAAAAACTTCTGTGGTAAACCAAATCAAAGCCAAATTTCTGTTCTTCGTTCATGTCAGAAAAAGCATGACGATCGTAGCTATGAGTACCAAAGAATACTATCTTGTTATTTGCCATGGTAAAACCTCAAAAAAATGTTTTTTATGTATTTTTATAGTGTCTTTTTTAAATGAGAGCTATGTCTCAAAAATCTAGTGTCTATTGTCATACATTTTTTGATCTGTATCAAATATTTTTCACGTGCACAAAAATGTGCATTTTGTTTAAAAGTTCGATGTAAGCGTTAACAAACGTGATTTTTAAGCGACAAATTTTTCACAAGCGTTTTAAAACTAACATCTAAAAAAATCGCACAGTAAAATAAATTATACAAAGTACGTCTGCAAAAGGCTTTGCATTTAAAACTAAGTCACAGAACACAAACAAAGTTGAACAAATGCTCAAAAACGCTAGCTATTTCATAATTTTAAGTTTTGTCTAATTTGTTAAGCACCAAGTCTTAAAAAATAACCTATACTCTAAATATTCTACTAAATTAACTAAATTGTATATGGTATTAACCTTTAAGGAGTTTTACTTATGTCAGGTGTATTAGCGATGATCTTAGCAGGTGGTGAAGGTACCCGTTTAATGCCTTTAACCCATTCAAGAACTAAGCCTGCTGTTCCTTTCGGTGGTAGCTATCGTCTAATCGACTTTGTGTTAAACAACTTTGTAAACTCAGGCATCATCAAGATTTACGTAATAACTCAGTACAAGTCACAGTCACTGATGATGCACTTAAAAAAGGGCTGGCAAGTAAGTGGTCTATCAGGTGCTTTCATTGATACCATCCCAGCTCAAATGCGTGTATCTAAAGAGTGGTATCAAGGCACAGCTGATGCTATCTACCAAAACTTAACCTTCATCAAAGAGCAGTACCCAGATGAGGTATGCGTATTCGGCTCTGATCATATCTATAAGATGGATGTGCGCCAAATGCTAGCTTATCACCATGATAAAGACGCAAGCTTAACTGTAGCTGCGATTAAGATGAAATCAGAAGAGTGCGCTAAGAAGTTTGGTGTTATCGAAGTAGATGGTGATGGCCGCATGATTGGATTTGAAGAAAAACCAGAGCATCCTAAGGAGATCCCTGGCGAGCCTGGCTACTCACTAGTATCTATGGGTAACTATGTCTTCAAGTCAGATGTCTTATGCAATGAGCTTGAAATTGACCATGAGAAAGAAAACTCAAGCCATGACTTTGGTAAAGATATCATTCCAAAGCTCTTCCCTACTGGCAAAGTATTCGTATACGATTTCTCATCAATTGAAATTGAAGGTGAGCTAGACTTTGCTTACTGGCGTGATGTAGGTTCTATTGATAGCTACTGGGAAGCACACATGGATCTTCTAGGTAAGAATCCTAAGTTCAAGCTACAAAATCCTAAGTGGCCTCTACACACCTTCTATCCACCACTACCACCGGCTAACTTCACTGATACTGATGACAATGAGTCAACAGTATCTTCAAGCTTAATCTCAGCAGGTTGCTCTATTGATGGTGCTACCATTAACCACTCTGTTCTAGGTTTCAGAGTATTTGCAAATGATGGTGCACAAATCGATGGATCAGTCCTAATTGGTGATAATATAATCGGTAAAGGTGCAAAACTTCGCAATGTGATCTTAGATCGTTACGTAGAAGTTGCACCAAACTTCACTCTAGGCTACGATAAGCAAAAGGACGATGAGTTATTAAACGATCCTAAGAATAAACTTATCGTAAGATCTGCAAACGGCATTATTGTGGTACCACAACATGCTCGTTTAGGATTCTAGAACTAAAATAAATACACGGTAGGCCACATGGCCTACCTTTTATAAGGGGTATTTTCGTTGAATATCTTATTACTCAGCTCCGAAGTTGCTGACATCATGAAGTCAGGCGGTCTTGCCGATGTTGCCAAAGCACTTCCTCTACAACTTCAAGCCGAAGGTCACGATATTCGTGTAGTCATGCCTTGCTATACCACCATTAAAGACTATGACAAATGCGAAGTGATCTTTGAAGGCGTCTTAAATGACGATAATTCAAGTCCTACTTTAAAAATCCCTTACAGAATTCGTAAAACCCACTTAAACAAAGTTGTTGAAGTGTGGTTAGTTGATTGCGCCCGTTACTTTGATAGAACCTCAATGTATGGCGATAACAATCAAGCCTATGCTGACAATGGCGAGCGTTACGCTTTCTTCTCAGCAGCTGCCATTGATGCAGCTAAAAAGATGGGCTTTTACTTTGATATTCTCCATTGCAATGATTGGCATACAGGCACAGCCCCAATGCTACTTAGAATTAAGTATGCAAATGATCCATATCTATCTAAGGCTCGCTCTGTCTTTACTATTCACAATGGTGCTTATCAAGGTGCTTTTGATAGATCACAATTACATGTATTACCTGAGATTGCTAACATCTACAATGACAAGGTATCTCAAGGTTCATACATCAATTTCTTAAAGTGTGGTGTTTTCTACGCAGATAAGATCAATACTGTAAGTCCAGGTTACGCTACCGAACTTACCACCTATCTAGGCGGTCATGGTATGACCCAAAACTACTTAGATAGACAAGGTGACTTATCAGGTATTGTTAATGGTTGTGATTACTCAGATTGGGATCCGGCAACTGATCAATTATTAAGAGTAAGATACAATGTTAACTCAGTTGACCAAAAGGTTTTAGGTAAGTATCTATTACAGCGTAAATTAGGCTTAGAGATGGGCGATACCCCTATGTATGGTATGGTAGCGCGTCTTACCGATCAAAAAGGTATTGGCCTCATTTTACCTATCTTAGATAAGTTCTTAAAGCACAAGGTTCAGATCGTAATTGAAGGTACAGGCGATCCTAATATTCAAGCTCAGCTTGAAGAAATTGCGCGTCGCTACCCAGATAAGTTAGTGTTCCAACCTGTGTACAACAACATGTTAGCTCACCAAATTGAGGCAGCATCAGACTTCTTCTTAATGCCTTCAATCTTTGAGCCTTGTGGTTTAAATCAGATCTACTCACTTGCTTATGGTACTTTACCTATTGTACGTGCAGTAGGTGGCTTAAAAGATACTGTTGTTGATTATGATCAAGACCGTGAAAATGGTACAGGCTTTATCTTCAATGAGCCAAACTCTGAAGAGCTACTATCTTGCTTACGTCGTACCTTAATTCTTTACTTAGAGAATCCACAAGAAATGCGCCGTATTAAGACTAATGCTATGCGCGTTCGCTTTAATTGGTCTGATAGCTGCAAGAAGTATGTAGAGCTTTACAAGGAAGCTTTGAAGAAGCCTAAATGGTAATACTCAAACTAAGTTTTCTAAAAAGGAATGCAGTAAACGATGCGTTCCTTTTTTATTTTAAAAATCATTTAGTTAAGTCTTTGAATCGCATTTCGTTCGCATTTCATTTACTATTTTGAACTATTATGAGGACAAACCTAAAAATTCAGTCTCAAACTTACAAAAAGCAAACCAAACAACCTATAATTAGAAGATAGAAGGCATCTACGTCAATAGGGTAAAATATGTGTGAAAAGTTAAAAGGCGTTAATGTAGACATCCAGTCATTTGCTCAATTTAAAAATGAAGGTTGCTACTATATAGATAAAACAAGATATATCAAAGATATCTTGCTAAACTGTGGCACCACTGTGCTTTTCACTCGCCCTCGTCGTTTTGGTAAGACAATTACCTTATCCATGCTCCAAAGCTTTTTGGAAATGAATTATGAAAATCCAAGCGATAAATCAAAGCAAATAGAACTCTTTAAAGATACCGAGATTTTTAAAGATAAAGAGTTCTGTGATAAGTACATGGGACAGTACCCTGTAATTTATTTGTCTTTAAAAGAGGCTTGGGATGCTAATAGCTATGAAGATGCTTTGCAAAACATGTATGAGGAATTATCAAACTTCGTGCAAAAGTTTGATTTTCTTTTGGATAGCGATAAATTAACCAAAAGGCAACTTCAAAAGCTAAATAACTTATTAACCATTAGCGATAGCTCATTATCTCAAATAAAACAAAAGTCAGCTGCAGAGAGAATGTTTAGAGAATTAACACAAGAACTTCTTGCTCATACCAGCAAGAAGTGCATTGTTTTAATTGATGAATATGACGTGCCTTTATCAAAGGTTGCACACTGTGACTTTTACCAAAAGATTAGAGACTTTATCTCAAAATTATTTAGCTCAGGGCTAAAAAATAATGACTGTCTTGAGAAGGCTGTAATCACTGGTTGTTTAAGAGTTGCTAAAGAAAGTATCTTCACTGGACTTAATAACTTTCAAAGCTTTGGTCTTGATAATCCACGTTTCTCTACATTATTTGGTTTTACAGATAATGAAGTTAAAACCATGCTCTCCTATTATGGAATAGAGGATAAGTACGCAGAGTATCAAGAATGGTATGACGGTTACCATATAGGTGATAACGATATATTCTGTCCATGGGATGTTATAAGTCGTACAGATGATTTACTAGCAAATAAATTGCAACCTGAGAGCTATTGGGGCGGAACAGGTAATATCGAGCTAGTGTCAAAAATGTTCGCCAAAGATCCTGACAGCTACGCTGACGACTTACAAAACTTAGTAGATGGGAAAAGTATCACCGTTAAATTATCAAGTAATATCAATTATGAGATTTTAGGTAATAGTGAAAACTCTAATTACTTTTGGAGCTTTTTGTTCTCGTCAGGTTATTTAACTTATGCTAAATATCTTACCATTGAAGAACAAACAGATGAAGATGTAAATATAAATACACAAAAGACAGTAGAGCTTGTTATACCAAATCTTTCAGTAAGAAAAGAGTTAGCTGATGCAATTGCTTGGTGCTTTACTACTCATAATCCAGATTATGCAAAATCATTAAAGACTCTGATTACTGCTCTTAAGGGTGATAAAGCCATCCTTTTGCAAAGGTATTTAAATACAACTTTATCATCGTATGTAAGTGTCTATGATACTCAAAAAGGGACTGATAAAGAGAGTATGTACCATGCTTTCTTAAATGGTAGATTCTCTTCAGTATTTACTAAAAAAACATTTGAATACGCATCAAATGCTGAGCTTGGTGATGGTAGAGCAGACTTTAGTTTCCTTTTACCACTTGAAAATAGCCTAGATTCACCAACAATCGGCTTTATTATAGAAATCAAGGCTGCTCAAAACGAAACTGAGATGAGAGATCTTGCTAAAGAGGCAGTAGTTCAAGCAAAAGCGAAAAACTATGTTAAAGGTATGTTTGACAATCACATAGATGATATTGATGAAGTCAAAGTCTTTGGTATTGCTTTTTATAAAAAGTCTTGTCGTGTCGAACTTGAGTGCTTTAAACTTGAAAATTTTGAAGGTTAGCTAAATATTTAAAAGCTAACCTTAAAATGCTTTCTAGTAAGGATGCCAATCTAAAGTAGTAATTGGTGCGCCTACTTTAATGGAGCTATCATCGTCATTAGGCTCATCATCTACAGTCTCTTCCACCTCATTTTTGGTGTAAAGATCACGACGAGCTATCTCAATTTTAGCTTTAAGATCTTTCATAGCAATGGCACGGCGCAACATTACACCGCCTATAATCACCTGCCCCATTAACATCAAAGAAAGACGATTAGAAAGCATTGCATCAGTGCCTAAAACTACATCTTCTTGACACTTCATCACTAAAGCGCAGTTTTGAGCAAGTGTACACTCCTCAGGACATAAGCCAATTACCACACCACCGACACGGCGAGCAAGAATTGAGGCGCTTATTACATCTAGGTTCTCACCAGTACCAGAGATAGCAATTAAAACATCCCCTGTTCTTAAAGTAGAGGCGGCCAAAGACATTGACTGTTTATCAGAGTATCTTTCACAGGCAAAACCTAAATTTAGCATGCGATTTGTAAAATCAACTGCTATAAACTCACTTAAGCCTTGAGCAATGACCATAATGCGACGCGACTGACTTACCGCATCAATAACGCGGGCGCAGATCTCCTCACTTAAGTTGCGACTTAGGTTATTAACTGAGTTTTTTGCTTGTCCTACAACTTTTGAAATGACATCAGAAACACTATCACCTTGCTTTACCGACTCAATATTTTTAATGCTATCTTGAGAGACGGTAGTGCCTAAGACTAATTTAAATGAAGGGTAACCATCTGCACCAAAGCGACGACAAAAACGCACAATTGACGGCTCAGAAACTCCAGCACGTTTAGCAAGCTGTGCGATATTTTCATTTACGACAATTGCAGGATTTTTTAAGATCACCTGAGCAATCTTACGCTCTGATTTAGTTAAATTCTCTTCAGATGCTATTCTATCTAGGATATTAGCCATATTAGATTAACTCTGCTGCACTCTTAACAAAGCCGTTTTGCACTACATATTGAATTCTAAAGTCATCATCAAAGATAACTAGATCGGCAATAAAGCCACCTTCGATACGGCCTAGATCTTCAAGGCCGATAGCACGAGCTGGAGTGTAGGTTGCAGCGAGTAAAGCTTCGTCTAAATCAAAACCACAGCTTTGAACTAAGAACTTCACACCATCCATCATCGAAATGGTAGTACCAGCGTATGCGCCCTTTGAATCAATCAGTCCGCGCTTATTATCTACAAAGATCTCGTTACCACCTATGATAAATGATGATGGAACTTTAGGCATACCCGCTACTGCTTGAGAATCAGAGACAATGTACAATCTATCCCCTAACATGGAGTGAGCAAGTTTAATTAAGCTTGGATGTACATGCTTACCATCGGCGATGATACTTGCAAAGGCACGCTCTGAGGCTAAAGTAGCGCCCACTAAACCAGGCTCACGACCAACTGGAGGTCGCATACCATTAAATAGATGAGTTACATTCATGACACCAGCTTTAAAAGCCTGCATGGCCTCAAAGTAAGAGGTAGCACTATGGCCTAAAGATAAGGTAATTTTATTATTTAAAAGCTCAACAATGCTTTTAGCTCTGACAACCTCTGGTGCTATAGTCATATAAGCGATGTTATCTTTTTGGGCAACTACAGTTTCAATATCAGCAACAGAGAAAGGACGAATAAAGCCAGATGGATGAAAGCCTTTGTGCTGTGTTGAAATAAAAGGTCCTTCTAGGTGTAAACCAGGACAAATAGTAGGATGCTTTTCTTTAAACTCACTAACAGCTGCCATAGCTTTAGTAAAAGCTTCACGAGGTCCTGAAATTAAAGTTGGTACGAATGTGGTGGTACCGCCTTTAGTTAGAAAACGGCGCATCTGCTCTAGGGCTTCTACAGATGGAGTTTGTGAGAAGTTGGCACCAGCACAGCCGTTGACTAATAAATCAATAAAGCCAGGACAAACATGACAGCCTTTAACATCAAACTCTTCGGCAGTACCATCTTCTAAAAGACCAGGCTCCATTGGCACAATGCGATGATCTAAAATGGCCAAAGATTGTGCGTCAACGAACTCTTCAGAGGTAATATGAAGCTTTGCGTTTTTAATAACTGTTACTGCCATAAGTTTGTACCTTTGTTAGCTTATTGATTCTCTTTAGCAGCAAGTCTTGCTGCCTTTTTAGCTCTTTTAGCGGCAAAATCAGGCTTACCTTTATTCTTCTTATCACGTAAGCGATTCTTCTTATGAGGCTTTTTCTCCTCATCATCTTTTTGTTTCTTATCAAAGCCACCTTTACCGCCAATTGAGGCACGAGAGCGTTTCTTCTCAGACTGCTTTGGCTCTGTAGTTTGCTTTGTTGGAAACTCTGCGCAGATATTTTTAATATTGCGCTTTTCGATGGTTACACCTGTATAACGTTCAAGGCGCTCTAAGAAGTTAATCTCATTACCTAAAACTAAAGAGATAACTACACCTTGATTACCGGCACGCGCAGTACGTCCTGCTCTATGTACATAGATAGCAGCGTTTGCTGGTAGGTCAAAGTTATACACATGAGTTACATCAGGTAAATCAAGACCACGAGATGCCACATCAGTTGCAATTAAGATCTTAGCGTCATCTTCAGTGAACTTACGTAAGGCAGCCTTACGCTCTGTCATGGAAATTGAGCCTTGCAAAGATGCGCACTTAAAACCTGCGCGACGTAAACTTGCCTCTAAGCGCTGTAATCTATCTTTAGTCTTAACAAAGACAATTGATTTACCGGCAACGGTAGTTAATAGATGAATTAAAATCTTAAGTTTTTGTGGCTCACCTGCAGCATAATAAGCACGTGATGATAGGCCCTCAGGTAACTTTTCATCCTCTTCACCACCGACGCCTAAACGCACTTCAAAAGGATCATTTAAAACATCTGAGAACTCTTCAATACCAGAGCCTTCTAAAGTTGCTGAGAATAATAAAGTTTGGAAGCGGTTATAAAGCTCACGGGTAATTTTCGCAACATCATCTCTAAAGCCCATATCAAGCATACGATCAGCTTCATCGATGACATACATCTCAACTGTTGATGTATCAATCCAACCTTTTTCAATGTACTCAATTAAGCGTCCTGGAGTTGCAGCGATAATATTGCTTGGATTATCTCTTTGCACCTCACGGCTACCACCACCTATGATAGTGCCTGCACTTAGATCGTTATAGCCTTCAATTAAAGCTGAGCAGACATTTTCAATCTGCATTGCAAGCTCGCGGGTAGGCTCTAGGATAATTGCTCTAATACCTTCTTTTTTCTCTAAAGCAAGCCTTGAGATAATAGGTAGTAAGAAAGCTGCGCTCTTACCAGTACCGGTTGGAGCACCACCTAGAATATCTGTGCCTTCTAAAGCCTTAGGAATAACTAATTCTTGAATATAGGTTGGAGTCTCCCAACCTAACTTTTGAATGTTCTCTAATAAAAACTCTGGTAATCCAAGTTCTGAAAACTGCATTAAACGCCCTCTTTGCCCATACGAGTTGCATGGCATTTTTTAATATAAGCAATGACATCACGACGAGATTGAGTGTCAGCTTCACATGTACCATTAAACCAACGCACAAGCTCTAAATCAGATGCCTCAAGTAAGTCCACATAGTCTTTTAGTATCTTCTCATCGCATTTTGGTAAATCAATTTCTACAAAAGGTAAGAGCATTAAATCAAGCTCACGCATACCACGGCGTGATTGCCACTTTACCTTGCCACTTACTTCAACCATTAGACTGATACCTCACCTTTAATAGCTGGATATGGATCATAACCTTGTAGCTCAAAATCATCGATGGTGTAATCAAAGATAGTAGGAGCTTTACGTTTGATGATCATCTTAGGGAGAGCTCTTGGGGTACGTGATAACTGAAGTTTTACTTGCTCAAAGTGATTCTTATAAATATGAGTATCACCACTAGTCCATACAAAGTCACCTAAACCTAAACCACATTCTTTAGCGATCATCATGGTTAAAAGAGAGTAGCTTGCAATGTTAAAAGGTACACCTAAGAACATGTCTGCACTTCTTTGATATAGCTGACAAGATAGCTTGCCATTTGCAACATTGAACTGATATAAAGTGTGGCAAGGAGGCAGTGCCATTTGATCAACATCAGCTGGGTTCCAAGCACAGACAATTAAACGACGTGAGTTAGGATTAGTCTTAATTTGCTCAATGACATTAGATAGCTGATCAATATGACGACCATCAGGGGTTAAAAAGTCACGCCACTGCTTACCATAAACTGGACCTAAATCGCCGTTTTCATCAGCCCACTCATCCCAAATGTGCACATTGTTATCTAATAAATACTTAATATTAGTATCACCTGCGATAAACCATAAAAGCTCATGGATAATGCCACGGGTAAAAACTTTCTTAGTAGTAACTAAAGGAAAGCCTTCTTCTAAGTTAAAGCGTAATTGAGCACCAAAGATAGAGCGAGTGCCGGTACCGGTTCTATCATCTCTATCAGTACCTTCGTCCATGATCTTTTGTAGTAAATCTAAATAATTGCGCACCTTTAGCTCCTATCATCTACATCAATAAAGTTTTTTGGATCAATTACGGTTGATAAGCCTTTTTGCTTAGCATACTCAACATATAGGCTCTTGATCTTAGCACTTGAATTTAAGGTTAAGGCTGTTCTTCCAATCTCTTGTAACTCTTCTAAATTGATATTGCGTACGATGTATTTAATACGAGCAATCTGTGAATAGTTCATAGAGAGGTTTTCATAGCCAAGTGACATTAAAAGCATTGAACCTGTAGTAGAGCCTGCTTGCTCACCACATACAGCAATGCTCTTGCCTGTAGCATCACATTTATCTTTTAAGTACTTTAAGCAACGAACTGCAGCAGGGTTAAATGGATCGAAGATCTTAGATACCTTCTGATTAGTTCTATCAGCTGCAAATAAGTACTGAATTAAATCGTTTGAACCAATTGAGAAGAAGTCACATTCAGCTGCTAGCTCATCTAAGATGAAAGCAACACAAGGGACCTCAATCATCACGCCTAAACGAGGACGAGGGATCTCATGGCCTAACTCTTCAACAATCTCGTTATAAGACTCATTTAAAATTCTCTTTACGATTAAAACTTCCTCTAAGCGAGAAATCATTGGCAACATGATATCTAAGTTACCAGTATCGATATTAGCTTTAATCATGGCACGAAGCTGAGACTTTAAAATATTAGGTTGGTCGATACAAACACGAATACCTCTCCAACCTAAAGCAGAGTTTTGACTATCTTCAATTGGCAAATATGGTAAAAGTTTATCGCCACCAATATCTAAAGTACGCATGCACACAGGTAAGTCTTTAAACTGAGTTAAAAGACCTTTATACCAGCTAATTTGCTGCTCTTCTGTTGGCAAGGTATTACTTAGCATGAAAGCAATTTCGGTACGATATAGACCGATACCATCAGTTTGCTGGGCTAAATCATCATCTTCATGACTTAGACCTGCATTTAACTGCACGGTAATACGTTTACCATCTTGGCTTATCGCCTTTTCAAATTTCACCGCCTCAAATAAGTCATGCAACTCCCGTCTTTGAGAGATTAACTGCATGTACTCATCAACCACACTTGAAGATGGCTCAACAATAACCTCAGCATTTTGACCATCAACAATAATGGTCTTACCATCAACCTCATCTAAATCAATGTTAACGTCAATTACTGCAGGAATGCCCAAGTCACGAGCTAGAATTGCAGTATGTGATGAGGTAGCGTTATCAACGCAGACAAAACCTGCTACCTTGTTGTGAGGCATTTCAGCAACTAAGGCTGCTGGCATACTCTTCACCACAATCACAATAGGTACAGTTAAATCAGTATCTGATGGGCTTAAGTGGACTAAGCGTGAGATTAAAATTGAGGCAAAGTCACGAATATCACTTACTTTATCTGGGTGATTTTCATCATTAGCTTTATCAATGCGGCGCTGTGCGACAACTTTAATTGCTGAGGTTGCTACAAAGCCTTGATTGAAGATCTCAGAGTCTACTTCATCTTCAAAAGTAGTGTCATCAAGTAAGCTACCATAACCTGACATGTAGCCAGAGGATGCTGTGTTATGAGAAGTCTCTTGCAAACGTAAGTTTGCTAAATCCATCTCAGTTTGTAACTGGAATAAGGTTTGGTGGAATAACTCTGATTGAATTTCCTTATCATCAGAGTACATGATAGTGGCAGTTTCAAAGGTAACAGGTGGTTTCCACACTACCGCTTGAGCAATGGCAATCGAGCCAGAGCCAGTCTTACCTTTATAGCGCTTACCGTTATACTCAACAGTGTTTTCTTTAACTGATTTGTTTTGAGCAATAATTGAAGCAATTTGAGCCGATAAGGTAATTAAGAAAGTCTCTTCTTGAGCATCAAATTGACGAGACTCTTTACTTTGAATTACAAGTACGCCTAAAAGCTCACCTTGATTGATAACAGGTGCGCCTAAGAAAGACATGAACTCATCTTCACCCACATCAGGTAAGTACTTAAAATTAGGATGACTTGGAGCATCAGCTAGATTTAGTAGTTCTTGCTTTTTAGCAACTAAACCTACTAAGCCCTCGCCTACTTGTAACATCACCTTACCGATGGACTCTTTTTGCAGACCATCAGTTGCTTCTAAGCATAAAAATGTTTTTCTTGAGTTGAGTAAATACAAGGAGCAGCAATCGCAATTTGCTGCCTTACGAATTTTCTCTACTAAAGTGGTAACTGTATCTTCAAAGGAGCTCTTAGTTGAAACCTCTTCAATGATTTCACGCAAAGAAAGCAGGATTGAATTTTGTTTATCTGCCACTTTGTATTACCTCCGATTCTTACCGCTCTTTTTACCAAAGTTGTCGACAACTGAGCCACCAAATAAGGCAGCTTGAGCAAACACTGTTAGTACCTTTCTGTAAACATCGCGTTTAAACGCTACCACCTGACGTACAGGATACCAGTAGCTGACCCAACGCCAATCATCAAACTCAGGATGACCACGTCTTGCAAACTCAATATGATTTGACTTGTCTTTACTTAAAGTAAGCAAGTACCACTTTTGTTTTTGGCCTACACAAACTGGAGTCTCATTCCATCTAACCAAGCGCTTAGGCAAACGATACTTTAACCAAAATTTGGTAGATGCAAGTAATCTTACATCATTACGCTCAAGACCTAATTCTTCATAGAGCTCTCGATACATGGCATCTTCTGGAGATTCACCATAATCAACTCCGCCTTGAGGAAATTGCCAAGAATTTTGCCTAATTCGTCGTGCCCACAGCACCTGACCTTTGCGGTTGCAGATTACGATACCCACATTAGGTCTGTAACCATCTTTATCAATCATTAAACCGCCTAGTCTTTTAAAATTTTTACTTTACGTTCTGTAAAGTCATACTAAGTGATATTATAGCAGACAGCCTTATTCAATGCCGTGTTTGAACGTACTTTTCAAGTTAAAAATTCATGCAAAATCACAAAGTTAATACTAAAAATCAAAAGCCTATTGTCAAAAGCCCTGATACCTTTGAAGAGCTCATTGCAAACCTTAATAACTTAGTAGGTCATAACTTAGTTGATCTTGCCAAAATTGCTGATGTACCAGTGCCTATTTCCCCTACTCACGGTAAAGGCTTTACAGGTGAATTATTAGAACTTTTACTAGGTGCGACAGCCCAAAACCTACCTATTCCTGATTTTCCAAAATTAGGCTTAGAACTTAAAACACTGCCCGTTGATAAAAACCTAGTTCCTCTTGAGTCAACATTCCTATCCCATGCTCCACTTACCAATATTCGAGGACTTACTTTTGAAAAGTCACCTTTGTACTCTAAGATCATTAGAGTGCTCTTTGTAGTTGTAATTGCACAACGTGACATGGACTATCAAGACAGAACAGTTGCAGGTTACTTTTTCTATACTCCAAGCAAAGAAGATCTTGAGCAAATCAAGCGTGATTATGATGAGCTTTATGAATTAGTAAAGACCGGACAAGTTGAGACAATAAATGCTCGCATTGGTCACATTATTCAGATGAGGCCCAAAGGCGCTGATGGTAAGGCTTTAACTGATTGTATAGGACCTGATGGTGAGATCATTAAAACTAGACCTCGTGGCTTTTATATGCGACGAGCCTACACAGCGCAACTTGTAAAAAACAACTTGCAACAAAGTACAAAATAAATATATATATTATTTTTATCTAATATTGACACAACTGTTTTCAATATTATTTAACATACTGATAAATAAGCCTTTTTATAAAAATATACACAATATTAAATCAATACAAACGCTTGCAAATGTTTAATTTTGTGTAAAATTATTTTGCATACAATTCAATGTGTTAGACAAAATTTTGTAGAATAATTTTCATTTTTAAGAAATCAGCATTTTTAATACATAGCTCACAAAATCAAAAAGTATAATTACTATTTTTATGTAAAAATTAGAAATTGCACACAATATTTCCTATAATACAAACTGTAAAGGAATGACAAGTACCGATTAACTGACTTTGTTTATAACAACACAATCAAACTGGTGTGCGGTGCTTAAATCCATTAAAGGAGAAAACCATGAGCGTTTCTAAGAGATTTACTAAAGACCATCGCGTTACCGTAACTTTTAATATCAAGAAAGAAGCTGCACAAGGCGCTTCTAAGATTGAGCTACTATGCGAGCACAATGGCTGGCAAGCTGTTGCTATGAAGCAACAAAAGAATGGCACTTTCAAAGGTTCAATTTCTGTACCAGAAGGTGAAAAGGCTGCTTACCAATATCGTTTCAAGTATACTTTTGCTGATAACTCAGTAAAGTATGACAATGATTGGGATGCTGAGCGTTATATCGCTAACCCATTCGGCGGTGAGAACTCTGTGTTCTCAGCTGTACGCGAGTAAGATTTAATACTCAATGCAAGGCCACCTATAAGGTGGCTTTTCTTTTTATAAAGCTGCACTTCTTAGCATCAAAACTACTATCACCTATCATTAGTACAGTTACACCTTTTCTTGAAGATCTTAAAATTCCCCATCTGGTTTGATTAATGTTCAGATCTTGTGTATTACTAAATATGCAAAAATCATGCACTAAATGCCTTGTATAAGCCATCTAAATAAAAAAGTGAAAAATAAATCACAAAAAGTGTTGACAAAGTATAACTTGGACTGTATCATACTCACACAATTTGACGCGGGGTGGAGCAGCTTGGTAGCTCGTCGGGCTCATAACCCGAAGGTCGTTGGTTCAAATCCAGCCCCCGCAACCAATCATAGAAGTTAGCTCAAATGCTAACTTTTTTCGTGTCTAGACTTCCCTAATTCACAATATTCTTACACCAACGATATTTTAAGTGTCAAATCGACTTAAAAATGTCGGAAGCTTTTTCTTTAATTTCAAGAAGTAGGACTACATTTTCTTAAATTTTGAAAGTTGGAATTTTCGTGTAAGAAAAATTGATGTTGCGTATTTTCGCGCAGTAGAAATTCTTACTTTAGAATGTATTCAATTGCCTTATAAATCAGATCAGAATCAAGCTTTTCCTGCTCAAAGCGGTTGTTCTCAAGAGATTGTAAATACTTTAATGCCTCGATCTCTTTTTCGCTTAGACCGACAAAAGACTCAAACTCAAAGCTCTCTTTTTCATGAACCATCTTCTTCTCGTTGCCTGTTGTTTGGATAGTCTTAAGATCCATCAACATTGAGTCTACTTTAACTTTAGAGTTTAACCTAAAATCTTGTAGCATCTTAAAGCCCCATGAATCAAGATCGCCCCAGTAGATTACTTGTTTCTTATTAGCGATCCACTCATTGTCAGCCCATGCTAAATTATTACCGCAACCAAAGACTACAGAGGCATTTTTAATCTTAGGCAGTGCAAAGCCTGATTGCACATTTTCAACTACAAACAAGATCTCCCCTTGTGGTTCAATTATTTGCAATTGACTTGCAGGCAACATCACATAGTCATATCTATCAACTAAGCTATCATCAAGCACACGCAAGTGCACCATACCTAAAGGCTTTTCTATGACTCCTAAAAACTCATTTAAAGAATTTTCTGTGATGATGACAAATGACTTATAAAGGATGTCATAAATGAGCTTGTCATGAGTCTCAATATACTTGGTATCAATATGTTCTACAGGCAGTGCTCTTAAATATAAGTCTTTACCCATCCCTTTTTTAAGCTGTGGTAAAAGCACTAAAAGCTTATCAAAGTCATCATTAGATAAAGCCGTTTCAGTTAAGTCTTTGTATAGATCGTAAAAAGGATTAGGACCTTCTACGTACATGACATGAGCTAGTTTTTCACATCTTTCAATTACGGTTGTGATGACCTGTGCATCAGATCTTTTTAAGATCATCAAAAGCTCATTAAAATTGTGAATTACAAATTTAGAAGGTAGATTGTTACCTGGAAGACTTAGCTTGAAGTTTACATCGATGCGCTCAACTAATTCTTGATGTTTAAATTCACGCCACTGCCTTACAAACTCTTGAAAGATGTTGATGTCCTTAAGAATAGCATTAGCGCTAGGCACTTTAAGATTTACCTCAATTGGGTATTCTCTTAAGCCTTTAAGTCTTGCTATAAGGTTATTAGTTTTAAAAACCTCAGTTGCAATTACTTTATCAATAGCTTCTTTTGGCAACAACATCTTTTATCTCTGCGCTTACTCTATGTTAACTACTCAACACTAATTCCAAGCTCTAAGGCCTCGTTTTGCTGTTTAGCTAAAAGCTGTGCATCATACTCTTCCCATGACAATTCACACATGCTTGAATTGTGCTTTTCACTATCTCTGTCCATAATAACTAAGGATTTAGCGTAGTCACGGGCAAGCTCAATATTCTTAAATGGAGTAATTAAGTTTACGTGCAAATTAAGCTCTTTGAAAACCTTAAGTACACGCTTACTTACTTTATCAGAGGTATTTGAAAAGGCCTCATCTAAAAATACAGTTGAGTAGATTGGGCTATCAGCACCTTCTGGAGTTAATACGTAAGCAAGAGATGCAGCGAGCACGGTACCAGCAAAGGACTCCTTTTCACCACCAGACTTACCTGAGCTTGAGTTTAAGGTATCTTTAATGTCACCTGTGCTCTTATCGATGACATTGGCAATAAACTGCATACGAAGTCTTGGATCTAAGATAGTCTTCATCTCTTGAGCATTTGACTCTAGGGCAATCGATAAGGTATCAATGACAGCCTCAATTGCGGCATAACGCACATCTGCCATTTCTTGAGTGTCTTGAGTCATCAAATTTAGAACCTTACGGGTATCCTTTTCAAATTTTTGCAGTGATACGTTGGTAAGCTTTTTACACTCAATCGATAAGTATGCATTGTCAGAAAACTCAGTTTTCTTAAGTACCACGTTAACTCTATCAATCTTGTACTTAATTGAGCTTACCTCTTGCTCAATCTTTTGTGCCATACATGCAATTGACTTAGTAGCTTCATCGTTTAAGCGCTTTTTAAACTCTTCTTCAAGCTTTGGTAGACCTTCAGCTCTTAGCTTATTTAAATACTCAATATAACTGTCTAAGCTTTCAAAGTCATGACCAAAGTCCACACAAATTGACTCCCAATTAGTGTAGAACTGATTGATAATTGCAGTTGCAACACGTGCAATGTACTGAGCATTCTTATCAAAGGTCTCTTTCTTTTGGGTCAAATAAGAATTGATCAAATTACGATTTTTAGCCGTAAAGACATTGTTAACATCTGCTTTAATTGACTTCATAGTCTCGAAAAGTAAATTAGTAGGAGCAGCTGGAACTTCTGTATTTGATGACATCTCAAGTTTTGCAATACGCTCTTGAAGATTGTTGATCTCTGATTCAAAAGCACCAATTTGCTTTTCTAAACTACTCTTGTCATCTGCTAAAGTAACTAACTTTAGCTTTAACTCTTCTAAAAGCTTAATTAAAGAGTTTAAGGTGTTGTCATTTTTTAAAGCTTCATATTGAGCTTTTAATGAGTTTAGAAGATCTTCAACCGATCTTGCATCAATTAAACTATAGTCAGTTTGATTTAAAAGATTGTCACAAACTCTAATCTTGTCATTGCAGTCTTTATAGATCTTGTTAAGCTCAGTAAGCTTAGACTGCATTGAGGATTTATCACTAACTAAAGCACTTAAATCATGCTCTAAAAGCTCAATCTTATCTTTATTTGAAAAGCCTAAGCACCACTGACGGCGATCATCAATTTTGCTTAGATCTTTCTTTTCAAAAAAGCCATCACGCTTGTGAATTAAACCTTCTTTAGTCATGGAAAACTCAATGCGGTTTAACTCATCTACAGTATCTACACAGCGTAAATCGTCATGTTCTAAGTACTCTTTTAAGAAAGGCGTATAGCTGTGGGATTTAAAGTTTAACTTTGATAAAAAGCCACTGTTACCAAAATCTACATGATCTTTCTTTAAATCTTGTACCACCTGTACTCTAAGATGTAGACCTAGGAAATGACTGTTTACCCACTTATTGATAACGCCATAGTCTTTTTGACTTACAAGTAGAGTTTGTCTTTTGCCACCTAAAGCACGCTCGATAGCACCTTGCCAGATTTGCTCAGACTTTTTAACCTCAATTAACTCAGCAACATAGATTAAAGAGCTGCTCTTAATGTTAAGCTCTTCACTTAAGGTATCGCGCAATTGTTGGAATTTAACTGAGATATTAGAGTTTCCATGCTTTTTAAGCTCAATAAGCTCACTTTGCATGTCTTTAATCTTGTTATCAAGTAAATGAGCTTGAGTGTTTAAATCAAGACGCTGAGCATCAGTCTCATCACAAAGCCTTGCAAACTCCATTTTTTTAGTACTTAAAAGCTGTAAGTTAGAGGCAAACTCCTCTGCACTTGGTGACTTTTTAAGGCCTAATCTAGAAGCTACAAGATTATATTGATTGAGGTTTTTAGAAGTTTGAGCAAATTTATACTCTTGATCTTTGATGTCCTTATCTAAAGTTAAAAGTCTGTCGCCGCCATTTTTAGCAATGTCCGTAGTGCACTTATCTTTTTGGTTATTAGTCTCTTCAATTTTAAGATTTAAACTTTCAAGTTTTACCTGTGAGGCACTTAGCTTGCGTTCTTTTCCCACAAGATCTTGTTTGACGTGGGTAAGCTCATATTTATCAGCAAAGATATCAGTAAACTTTTGAGTTTGCTCGTATAAAGCAGAGTTATCTACAGCTTTAGTGTAATTGTCTTTATGCTCAGGTAACTTCTCTAAAGCGGTCTCTTGCTTTTTGGCATCTTCTAAACGACGATGTACTTCCTTTAAAGCATCAAATTGCTCAATTGTCTTTTTGGCATCTTCCTTTAAATCAGAAGGCTCTAAAACTAAAGTTCTAATTAGCAAGGTCAAATCGTCAATTCGCTTTAAACCTAAAGCACGAGACAACAGTGCTGGCGCATTAGGATTATCAATGTGAAGTAAATGCTTGTAATACTCTGAGTATTGATTGAAGTTATCATCACAAACGTGGCAGTTATTTTGCTTATTTAAATATGCCTTAAGCTCACGAGTCTCAAGATTTCTAAAAGCTTTTAAGATCTCTTCAATGACTAAATTATCAGAGCTTACTGCATAGATCTTTTTGACATCACTGTAAGCATTAGAAGTGCCTAAGATATAGAACACACCTAAAAGGCTAACTTGGCGCTTTGAGTTTTGATATTGGAAGGTAGCTTTAATGATACTAGCGGTGCTGTTATCGCGAAGATTGCGACTTACCTGGGTACCTTCTTCATTTAATTTTGTACCAAAGCTACCACGCATATAGGATACAAGTGAACGGTCTTTCTTTTGCTCTTGAGCTGCAGCTACGTTGTAGGTTACCTTACCAATAGGTCTTAACAAGGTCATCAAAGCATCGACCATGGTAGACTTACCAGCGCCATTTTCACCTGTAATTAAAGTACCTTCAGGATTGATATGAATAGTGTGAATACCATTAAAAGAGCCCCAATTGTAAACAGAGATTTCCTTTAACTTAACGCAATCATCAAAGACATTGCTAGTTTGTGTATTATTTAAATTCTCCATTATGCTCGCTCCTCTTCAGTATCATCGTTGTCTTCACTTACAGTACCATTTAACTTTTCAAACTCTTTGAGCATCTCATTCATCTTTTCAACATCAATTACATAGCGAATAAGTGGCAAGATGGTGTATCTATCAGAGTCTTCAGAGTTGTTCTTCTTAATTAAGTGGATATCACTTAAATAGCTTAAAACACCATTTAACTTATTAGCATCCTTTCTATCAGATACTGAGGTATTTAAATAAGGTACCAAGGCATTTTTAAGGTGATCAATGTCGATAACAATCTCTGTTTCACCTTTAGAAAATCGCTCTTGGTAAAAACGACGTAAAACTAAGATCACTATAGCCTTAAAAGGAGAGAGCATGGTTTTAGAAATTAAAAACTTATCTGCAACAGCATTAGTTTCATCATTTGCCTCATCCCTAGGTAAATCATCTTCGTCTTCACGAACTAAGTTTTTGATATAGGCAATGCCCATCTCACGGTTAAACAAAAATGAGATGTTAAGATTACGAAGATAGCTTTTAAGAAATGGCTCATGCTTTACTAAAAGCAAAAAGTCATCTTGATTATCAGCAACCACTAAGCTACCGCTTTTTAAAAGCTCGACAATGAGATTGCGCACACGTGGTTCTACTTCTTTAACTAAATTGGTATTCTCAAGCTCTAATGACTCATCGGTTTCGTTAAAATTATCTTGTACACCCATCTTATTTGTCCTCATTCTCGCTATCAATTACCATTTGTCTTGAAAGTACAATCTTTGGAAGTTTTACTTTAAGCTGCTTTTCAACACCACCTACGCAAGTAGTGGCGATGATCTCTTCACTGTCATAATGCTCTTGACGATTAAGCTCTTTAGCAACTCTCACATAAGCTACGATCTCCTCAAGACCATACTTTAGTTTCTTATCTTTAATAATTTGGGCTACACTTAAATCATTAGTATTGCCTAGACTATTTTTGATACTTGCTCTAATATCACTTAGCTTTACGGTATCTAACTGTCTTAAGATGTTGTGGCTGATTTCTTTGTGATTATCTTGCTCAGAAATATTCTCTAAAACAACTTTCTTAGGAGGTACCTTTAAAGCTTGAGAGATAGAGTCAATCGAAATAACCTTTATTGAATTGTTCTCAATGTTAATATCAAGCTTTTCCGTATAGAGGTTGAAGTTACCTGATTTAAGCTTAACAGCCTCTTGCTCAAGCCTTGATAAAAGCTTGTTAACTAAGTGGCTTTCTTTATAATCAGAGCTTTGCAAAAAGTCTTTTAAGTTATTATCAAGCTTTAATCTGACGTCGCGGACACGAATTGATCTTTTTACTAACACGTCAATGAAGTTTTTCAAAAATAAGCTTTGCTCTTTAGTTAAAAACTTAGCAATTGGCTTTCGTAAGATATAGGCAACTTGATTTTTGAATTTATCAGAAATTTCGGTGTTGCAAAGTAAGTTAAAGAAACCTTCATAAGCAGCGCCATAATCAGTTTGTCTTTGCTCTTTTTCTGTAACTAAGACGTTTTCTAGAACTTCACCTTTAGTCATTTGATCTTCAATCATTTGCACACGGATCTTTTGATTGATATCAATTGACTCTTCTTCAACACGTCTAAAATCAGAGGTAAGTTTTGAAGCTAACTCATATAAAGTGTTAATCTTTTCTTTTTGCTGATAGTCTGATAAGACTGCTACTGTACCATCTTTAATCTGCTGTTTTTCTTGTTGCAGTTTCTTAATTTGATCATTAATTTCTTTATAGCGAAGTCTTTTATCAGAACTTACTTGAATGAAGATCTTTTGTACTTCTTGTAAAAAGATCTCAAGGTGGGTAGCAGAGGTTGAAACTGTCTTTGAGTCTAAACGCTCAACCATCTCAATTGCTTTTTGCGCAGCATCAGTTAAAAAGATGTGGTTGTTGAGCTCTCTAATCCAGCCATTATTCATCCACTCGTTTAAATAATCCTTAGCAGAGCGTTTTTGATCATCAGGCTTTAACTGCAATTTTATATCTTCAATAAATTGCTTTAAGTTAGCACGAGCATGCTCAAATTCAACTTCTGAATTTTTAGAAAAAAGCTCTTTTAAGAAAGCAAGAACAAAAGGAGCTAGATCAGATCGTAAAAGTTTCCAACTAGCGCTAGTATCAAGTAGATTTTGAAAGCGTGAGTATGTATTTAGATAGTCCATGGCTGTGACTCAACTCTTCTTAAGATACATCTATTATACACAAATATTTTTTAAATAGTAATAATATTTTAAAATATTAATTTTTACTTATATTTCAATATATTATTTTAATATATACTCTGTCTTTTGGCCTTTACCTGTAACTTCTATAAAGCCTATTGCGATCATTTTTTTAAGAAGTCTCATAGATTTGTCTTTACTTATATTTAAAGCTTTTTCAACATCACTTCTAATAATGTAATTTCTATCTGAAAATAGACCTAACACTTTTTGCATATCATCCATAACTGATTGGGCTTCATTTACGCTTGGTCTATTACCGCTATCTGCGTTAATGTTTCTATCTTTTAAATAGTTTAGATTTTTCAAAGTTACCTTAAATACACCTGGAGCTGCATCAAAAAGTGGTTTTGCAGAAGTATTCTTATATGAACTTTCAATGGTAGGAATTCCGTAACCAAATGCCTCAACCTTACCAAGCCTTCTAAATATTTCAGCAAGCTTTTTATTTCTTAAAATTGAGATATTTTGTTTAATGGTCTCTAAATTAACTTCACCTACTAATCCTCCTACAGAGATAAATTCAATTCTATCTTTGTAGATGTTAATGATATTGCTATCTTGAACTTGGTAATCTCTATGAATTATGCAATTGTATAGAGTCTCTCTTAATGCATCTGTAGGGTAAGATCTGCTTTCAACTCTAGTCATATTTTCAAAATCAGCAGCATTATTATTGATGGCATTAAAATAATTCTCTAAATCTAATGCCTGCTTAACTACAGATCCTGTAAATTCCCTTTTATCAAAAAATTTATGTTTTTCAATTCCTTCAAATGTAGCAACCTTGGTTGAAGTTTGAAATTGATCTGAAACAATGTAGGCCAAATTTGTAAATTCACCATTAGAGTTAATAATACCTAAGGTGAGCATTTGAGAACGTGTAAAAGGTAAATTTTGCTCTGTAAATGATTTCTTTAAAAACTCGAAAGTTAAGTCTTGATTCAAGCTTATTTCATCTTCAAATACAAATTTTTCACTTTCTTTGATAAGACGTCTGATTCCATCATCTGTTGTAGGTTGAGATGAGCTGCCTTTTCTTACATATACGCCACTTGGCTTATATCCTTTTTCTCTTAGGTAATAAGGAGCCTTGGTACCTTTTTGAACAGTAACATTGATGATAAATTTTCCTTCAATAAATTGAGGAACAATATCTACAAAAGGAATGATATCAGGTGAAATGCTGTCTTTAAGAGATCCTGAGATTTGTGTCATCACATCATCAGGGTGCTGAACACCTATAATTGATCCATCATCATCAACGCCAATTCTTACAATACCACCAGAGGAATTTGCAAAAGCGACAATATCCTTATTAGTTTCTTTGGTATATTGTCTTTTAAATTCAATGCATTCATTCTCTATCTCTTTCATGTCATTACACCTTATTTAAGTTAACTAGTAATAAATATACCATATAAGATGCATCGAAGTGCATCGAAGTGCGTCGAAATGCGTCGAAGTGCATCGAAGTGCGTCGAAGTGCGTCGAAGTGCATCGAAGTGCGTCGAAGTGCGTCGAAGTGTGTCGAAGTGCGACAATCTATATAATCCTATAGCTCATCGCACTCTAGAAGAGGAAAGGAGAATTGATTAGATAGTAATTTCTATTTGATTACCTTCAATACCAATCACACAGCTCTCATAATAGCCATCACCAGTGGTGCGAGGACCAGATGCAACCTCATAGCCATCTTTCTTAAGAGTAGCTGTAATGCTATCTACTTTCTCTTTGGAGCCTACGCTGATTGCTAAATGAATAAAGCCAGTACGCGCCATAGTCTTCTCTTGATCTTGCATCTCAGGCTTTGTCATGATCTCAAGTCTTGCACCATCTTCAAAGCTTAAAAAGTAAGAGCAGAAGTTCATCTTGTTACGATAAAGCTCATTAGACTTAACGCCAAAGTACTTAATGAAAAACTCACGAGCTTTTTCTAAATCGTTAACATACATTGCAACGTGTTCAATAAGCATAGGAGATCCTTATATGAATTTAAGAACTTTAATGTGTATTGAGTTTAGATAAGGGAATGAATAAAGGCAAGGTAATAGTTATGAAAAAGGGCACCGCAGCGCCCTTTTGAAAATCATAATCAGAAATCTGATTAGTTGATCTTCTCACGAATACGTGCTGCCTTACCGGTACGATCACGTAAGTAGTATAGCTTAGCACGACGAACGTCACCGCGACGGGTAACTTTAACTGAAGCGATTAGAGGTGAGTGGGTCTGGAATACACGCTCAACACCTTCGCCTGATGAAATCTTACGAACGGTGAATGATGAGTTTAGACCACGGTTACGCATTGCAATAACGTTACCCTCGAAAGCCTGTAGACGGCTCTTATCGCCTTCAACAACCTTAACCTCAACGCGAACGGTATCACCTGGGTGGAACTCAGGGATATCAGTACGTAGTTGCTCTTTCTCTAACTGATCGATAATTGGGTTAGAAGCCATTTTAAAGTACCTACCATTAAGTAAAAACAAAACTAGTTCAAGCCGTGCTCTTCTAGATATTCATTTAGAAGCTTTTGCTCTTTTTTATCTAGTACACGGTCCTTTAGCAAGTCAGGACGTCTTTCATAAGTGCGACCTAAACATTGCTTTAAACGCCACTGTCGGATTTTTTCATGGTTACCACTCATTAAAATCTCAGGAACCTTAAGTCCATCGATAACCTCAGGACGTGTGTACTGAGGAAAATGTAGTAAACCTTGAGCGAAAGTATCCTCTTGCGCGTTTTGAATGTTGCCTAAAACACCAGGCACCATTCGTGAAACAGCATCGATGATACACATAGCAGGAAGTTCACCCCCTGATAGGACGTAGTCACCGATTGAAACCTCCAGATCGACTTCAGTCTGAAGGACACGCTCGTCAATTCCCTCGTAGCGACCTGCTACTAAGATCATTGAGCCCCAGCTGTGGAATTTGGTGACCAGAGAGTGATCGAGTTGTTTACCTTGAGGTGATAAACAAACTACTTTAGTATCCTTTGGTGCTTGAGCTTTGGCTGCATGAATCGCATCACGCAATGGCTGTACTTGCATCAACATACCTGGACCGCCGCCATATGGCTTGTCGTCCACGTTGTGAAACTTATCAAGAGTGTAATCACGAGGATTAAAGCATTCTACTTTAATCAAGCCGTTTTCACAGGCTCGTCGTGTAACTCCTGATTTAGTGACAGCGTCAAACATCTCAGGAAAGAGCGAAATTACACCAAAATACATGGTTAGTAATCCACGCCCCACTCAACCTCAATTGTCTTAGCTTTGAGATCAACTGCTTTAACAATTGGGCCCACGACAAAAGGAATTAAGAACTCTTCATCTCTTTCCTTTGCCAGGTGGTCAGAGGGAGAAACTTCTAAAATAGGAGCTGCTCCATAATCCCTAATTCTCGATACTTTACCGAGCATTACACCTTCAAGTCCGATTACCTCACAACCAATTAAGTCATTTAAGTAATACTGACCTTCAGGTACAGGTGGCAGGCTTGAGCGCCTGATCCCTATCTCAGCTCCTGCATAAGCCTTCGCCTCCTCAGGAGTTGAGGCCACATTTAACTTAACGATAAAATCGTTACCATGTGGTCTATATTCTTCAACCTGAACCTCGCGCCATTCTGCCCCGCGCTGACGTATAAACCATGGCGAGTAGTCAAAAAGGTTCTCAGGTTGGCTTGCAAAAGAACGAACTTTCATCCATCCTTTTACTCCGAATGGAGATCCTAAAGATCCCATTGGACGCGGTGTATCTGCCATAAGCAGGTATTAAGCCTCAGCAGGTGCCTCTGCAGCAGCAGCTTCAGCCTCAGCCTTAGCCTTTGCCTCAGCAGCAGCCTTCTTTGCAGCAACAGCTGCATCGTGCTTATCAGCCTTAGCCTTTAAAACAGCCTCTTCACCCTGCTCAGCTTCCCATAATAGACGCTTTACACGGTCTGAAGGTTGTGCACCCTTTGCAATCCATGCATTGATGCTTTCAACGTCTAAACGTAGACGGATTTCTTTGCCTGAAGCGATTGGGTTGTAAATACCAACCTGCTCAATAAAACGGCCAGATGCAGCAAAACGTCTGTCTGCTACAATAACGTGATAGAAAGGACGTTTTTTAGCGCCTAAACGACGTAAACGAATGACTACCATTTCGCTAGTACCTATATTTAATTTAAGAAAATCTGACGGCAATTGCCATCAGCGTAAAAAAACAATTGCATTATTTTACACGTTTTTAACTAAAAAGCAAGATCTATGTCAAATCTTAATTAATATTCTACGTGTATTAATTCAAAAAGCCTTGCCACAACGAATGCAACAAGGCCTTTAAAGATTAATCTTTAAAAAGATTAATTAGCGACGAAAGAAATTACCCATTCCTCCAAGACCGCCCATGCCACCCATGCCTCCCATTAGGCCTTTCATGGCACCTGCCATCTTACGCATGCCGCCTTTACCCATTTTCTTCATCATCTTTTGCATCATGTCAAATTGACGAAGTAATTGGTTAACTTCATGAACTTCCACACCTGCGCCCATAGCAATACGCTTTTTGCGTGAACCTTTGATGATCTCAGGGCGAATACGTTCTTTTTTAGTCATAGAGTTAATAATAGCTTCCATGTGGGCAATTTGCTTATCATTAACTTTATCTTTAATTTGATCAGATAAATTACCCATGCCAGGTAACTTATCAAGTAAACCAGCCATACCGCCCATCTTCTTCATCTGAGCAATCTGATCTTTAAAGTCTTCAAAGGTAAAGCCTTGGCCAGATTTAATCTTCTGTGCCATCTCTTTGGCTTTATCCATATCAGTATTGCGCTGTAAATCCTCAATTAAAGAGAGGATATCGCCCATATCTAGAATACGGCTTGCAATACGATCAGGATGGAATGGCTCTAGAGCTACAATCTTCTCGCCCATACCGATAAACTTAATTGGCTTACCAGTAATTTCACGCACAGATAAAGCTGCACCACCACGAGCATCACCATCAGCTTTAGTTAAAATAACACCAGTTAAAGCTAGTGCATCGTTAAAAGCTTTAGCAGTATTAGCTGCATCTTGACCTGTCATGGCGTCAACTACGAAGAAGGTTTCGATAGGATCGGTTAAACCGTGAAGACGCTTTACCTCATCCATCATCTCTTGATCTACAGCTAAGCGGCCTGCGGTATCTAAGATCATGACATCGTAAGCTTTAAGCTTTGCTTCTTTTAAGGCAGCAACTGCGATATCTTCAGGCTTATCTTTAGGATCAGATGGATAGCAATCAACGTTGATTTCCTTACCTAAAGTTTTTAACTGATCCATAGCTGCAGGACGATAGGTATCAACAGAGGTTAACATAACCTTCTTGTTCATACGCTCTTTTAAGTAAAGAGCAAGCTTTGCAGCTGTAGTAGTCTTACCAGCACCTTGAAGACCTGCTAATAAAATTACAGCAGGAGGCTGATGAGCTAGATTAATTTCAGAGGTTTCACCACCCATGGTAGCAACAAGTTCAGCATGAACTGCTTTAATGAACTCTTGACCTGGGGTTAAGCTTAAAGCAACTTCTTGACCTAAAGCACGCTCTTTAACACGAGCTGTAAAGGTCTTAACAACAGGTAAAGCAACGTCAGCTTCTAATAAAGCAGTACGCACCTCACGTAAGGTATCTTTGATGTTATCCTCAGTGATACGGCCCTTACCAGAGATATTCTTTAAAGTACGATTAAGTCTTTGGGTTAGATTTTCAAACATGAATAGACTCTTTAAAAATTGACATAATTAAGGTCATTATATCAAACTTAGATAAGATCTAAAAAGGCGTGCGCACGCGAAAAAGGCGGTCAATGACCGCCTTTACACAACAAACAAACATTAAAGAGGATTTAGTAATCGGGTTCAAACATCTGATTGCGCGCAATTACATTAGCAGGAAGATGTTTTTTGAGCTCATTTTCTAAGTATTCTTTTTTAATTTTAGAATACTCATCTTCATAAGTTGTGTGGTACAGCCAAGCATATGCCTCTTCATAAAGTGAAGCATCACCATAGCCACGAATGAGCATATCAGCCCAGCCTAAGCGCGCTGATTTTGAACCTAGGGCAGCTGCTGTGTGCATATACTGCTCTGATAAGTTCATATTCTTACTCATAAAAGTACCGCGTTCATAGAACTGAGCTACAATCACCATCGCCGGTGCATAGCCTTCATCTGCAGCACGTCTTATATAACCTAGTGCTAAATCTTTATCCTGTTGTACGCAAATGCCCTTTAAGAGCATTTCGCCCCACGCATACATAAACACAGGAGATTTAACTAATCTTGCTCTATCTTCAATATCAGAGGTGAACTGGCACTTATCTTTTTGCTTTACGACATACTCTAAAGATAGATTTTCGACTATGGAATTCATTTTATCAGGAGTGTACATCTCGGTACTTGCATCCTGTGTACCAGTGATCACGCTTAAATCTAAGCTCTCTAAAGTATCTCTTGCAACGATAGCCTTAGTACTTGTCACCACTTCATACTTTGCAGCATCTACAGTAGGCATAGATAGACAAACGAAACTTACAGCTACAGCAACTAAGCTAAGCTTACTTGTACGATTCATCGCCCCTCCTATACTGTCAGTTAAAGTGAATAATCAAGACTTTTGTCTACTACTCTTATATTGACGGCTTGATCATTAATAAGTTTAGTACAAAATTTTTCTTTTGCTAATAATTTGACATACCTAAAAAGATTATTTTCAATCAACTAAGCTTAAGCTAAAGCACAAAGGCGCACAAGGCGCCTTTGAACAC
>ONCS01000182.1 GCA_900316375.1 uncultured Succinatimonas sp.
ATCGAGAGATATCAATTATGAAATTTTAGGCAAAAGCAAAAACTCGAATTACTTTTGGAACTTTTTGTTCTCGTCTGGTTACTTAACCTATGCTAAAGATGTAAAAGCAGAAGGACAGACAGTTGATGAAGTAAATAGTAATGCACCAAAAACAGTTTCTCTTGTAATACCAAATCTTTCTGTAAGAGAAGAGTTAGCAGATGCAATTTCTTGGTGCTTTACTACCGAGAATCCAGAATTTACCAAATCATTGAAGACTCTGATTTCTGCGCTTAAGGGGGATAAAGCCATCCTTTTGCAAAGGTATTTAAATACAACTTTATCATCTTATGTAAGTATTTATGATACTCAAAAAGGCACTGATAAAGAGAGTATGTACCACGCTTTCTTAAATGGTAGATTCTCATCAGTTTTTGCTTCAAAAAAATATGAATACGCATCAAATGCCGAACTTGGCGATGGCAGAGCTGACTTTAGTTTCCTGTTACCACTTGAAGATAGCCTAGATTCTCCAACTATTGGTTTTGTAATTGAAATCAAGGCAGCTCCAAGCAAAGATCAGATGGAGTCTCTTGCTAAAGAGGCTTTACAACAAGCCAAAGATAAAAATTACGTCAAAGGCATGTTTGACAATCATATAGATGATATCGATGAAGTAAGAGCTTACGGTATTGCATTTTACAAGAAGTCTTGCAAAGTGGTTTTAGAAAGCTTTAAAGCAAAAGATCTTGAATAGTTGGGGGCGTTGAGCTTGACCTTGATTTTTCCTTGATCTTGAAATGCAGATCTCTTGATCTGCATTATGCAAAATCTAAGGTCCAATCTTTTAGTTTAAACACACATCAAGTGCTTGCATTGTTTTGTCATCTCACATCTAATCAATTCACTTGGATCGCAAAATTTTAGGTCAAATCTAGAAAACACTGTCTATTCAAAGTACAATAAGGTCTTTAGATTTTTACATTTGAGGCACTACATGAAAGATCTAGCTACAATTAAAGATTTTGATAAAAAAGTTGAGTACATTAAAAGTCATATTGCATCTGTAAAAGATTTCCCAAAAGAGGGTATCTTGTTCCGAGATATCACTACCTTACTTGAAGATCATGAGGCTTTTAAAGAGACAATCGATCTTTTAACTGAAGTTTATAAAGACGAAAAGCTAGATTATGTAGTTGCAGCTGATGCTCGCGGTTTCTTATTTGGCTCTGCTTTAGCTTACACTTTAGGCACAGGTTTAGTACTAGTACGTAAGAAGGGTAAGCTACCTCGTGAGTGTTATTCTCAAGAGTATGATTTAGAGTATGGCTCTGCTACTTTAGAGTTATCAAAAGACTCTCTACACAAAGGCGATAAAGTTTTACTTTTAGATGATTTATTAGCAACCGGTGGTACTGCTGGTGCCATGATTGAGCTTGTTAAAAAGACCGGTGCTGTAATTGACTCTTTTGCCTTTATTATCGATTTATTTGATCTAGGTGGTGCAAAGCTTATTGAAGATAAGTACCACGTAGATGTTCTATCATTAGTTAAATTCCCAGGACATTAGTTTATGGCTTTGTCTCTACAAGGAAATTATCAGGCTCTTGCCCGTAAATACCGTCCGCAAAATTTTGAGGATGTAGTAGGTCAAGAGCATGTTATCAATGCTTTAAAAAACTCGATTGAGCAACAGCGTATCCACCATGCTTATCTTTTAACTGGTACTCGTGGTATCGGTAAGACTACAATTGCTAGAATTATTGCTAAGTGTCTTGAGTGTGAGCAAGGAATTTCCTCTCATCCGCACTTAGATGGCTCAGATTTATGTGATACCTGCAATGCGATTGCTAATGGTAATTTTCCTGATGTTATCGAAATCGATGGTGCATCACAAACTAAAGTTGATGACACTAGAGCACTTTTAGAGACAACTCAATATCCGCCAATTAAAGGTAGATTTAAGGTCTATATCATCGATGAGGTGCACATGCTATCTACAAGTAGCTTTAATGCACTTTTAAAGACCTTAGAAGAGCCTCCTCAGTATGTAAAGTTCATTCTAGCTACAACTGATCCCCAGAAAATTCCAGTAACTGTGTTATCACGTTGTTTGCAGTTCCAGTTAAAAGCATTATCTATAAGTGAGATTGCAGGGCAAATTATAAGGATCACCCAAAAAGAGCAAATTCCATGTGATGAGACTGCAGCTAATGTCATTGCTCGCGCCGCTCGTGGCTCAATGCGTGATGCTTTATCTTTATGTGATCAGTCAATTGCTCTAGGTAATGGCTCAATTACTAAAGATACCGTACTTCATATGTTAGGAAGTGCCGGTGATGGCTTTGTCACTCAAGTTTTAGATTTACTAACTCCAAATAGCCAAACTAAGCTTGAAAACGTATTAAGCTCAATTAAATCTATAAGTCCAAACTATAAAGCTCTTTTAGATGACTTAGTAGTAGCTTTCCATGATTTAGCTTTATACCAAATGATAGGTGGAAGTGCAGCCTTAAACGTATTTTCAATCTCAAGTACGATTTTGCAAACTTATGCTCCACAATTTACAGCTAAAGACTTACAGCTTTACTATCAAATCTGTCTGCAAGGCTTAGAAGAGTATAAGTTAGCATCTGATGGCTCACTTGCCTTTGAGATGACGGTCTTAAGGTTACTTGCTTTTACGCCTTCAAAAAAATCCATTGGATAGGCGAGAGTAACTCTGTTCAAGTCGACTATCTAACCCAAACTGAGCAGGCTCAAGTTCAAGCTCCTAATTTACAGCAATTAGTAGCACAAGAGGCTATTACCCTAAAAGAGTCTACAGTAAGCTCTTTAGAGCAAGAAGCTATTGCCTTAAAAGCTCAGTTATCTGCTCAATCTACAACTGATACTTTAACCATCAGTGATGAAAAGCCAAAAGCTCAAGAAGTTGTAGCTACAGCAGAAGTAACAGCACAGCCAACTGTTAAACCTTCGGAAGAAGCACAAGCTACTGCTCAAGAGAATACTTTTGTAGTTAAAGAGAATGTTGACTCTGAGGAAAGCTCTACAATTGTTGCTGCAAATACGCAGCCTCAGAATGTGGTATCCACTTCTACACAGAACACTGTGATCACCACTACCATTGAAACAGATGTTAATGCTCATCCTTTAGAGGGCATTGTGCCTGATAGTGAGATCAATAAGTCTTCTGTAATTGAGCAAAATTCTTTAGCAGTAGCTTCACAAAATACACCTACACAGCCACAAGTAAACAGTGCTCCACAAGTTGCGGTTCCTGTTCAAAATGTAGCTCCTCAAGATGATTTAAGCATGTTCTTATCAGCTCTTGAGGCAAATGCAAGTCATCTTGTAACTAATACTCAAAAGAATGCTGGTAAATACGCATCTTTAGTTGATGAACTTACCAAACCAAAAGATGATGACTTTGAGGTAAATGAAAATGAAGTGCCAAGCTTAAATACAGGTAAAGAGTTTTCAAATCTAACTCAAGAGATTGAAGTAAATCAAGTAGGTGAAGATTTACAGCTTATCCGTGATGTAAGAGTTTATCTTGATAGCATTGAAGTGTATGTAGAAAACTGTAAAGAAGATACTCAATCTCACAAGGTTACAACTGAATCTCAAATTCAAAAGATCTCATCTGTTATCAATGATATTAAAACCGGAGCTCATGCGGTCGTAGATGAAGATGGGCAAGAGGTTGCTCCAAGTGAAGATATCAAGTCAGCAGCTTCTAAGCTCCCAAGTTTTGATGAAAATGGTAATGTTGTCTTTAATAATCTATCTACAACTGTAAATCCAGCAGTTCAAACTCAAACTGTTCAAAATCAAGTTGAGCAAAATCAAGCAGCACCAAGTACAGATGATGTACCTCCTTTTGATGTTGATGCTCCTACAAACAATGCTGCAAGTCAGGATAACACTGCTGTAACACCAACTGTGAATGCAGTGCCAAACAACGGAGAGCCATTTAGCTTAGAAGTACAAGATCCAAATAAAGATCCAAGCTTATTAAGCCCAGATGAATTTCTTGCTAAAGCTCAGCAAGAGGCCTTAGCTCAAGCTCAAGCACAACTTGAGTTTGACCAAAAACTAAAAGAGCAGGCTCAAGCTTTAAATCAAAAGCTCCACGCTCAAGATGTCAACAATATCACCTCAAACATTGAAGCACAGGCAAATGGTGAGATTAAAGCTCAAAACGACTTTGTAGATAATAGCGCTGTAAGTGCAACCGTTGGTATTCAGAACACAGTTGCAACACCTACTGCAGCTAATGCTCAAAGTACTGTAAATACCACCACTCAAGGATTTGATGAGATTAAATTTGTCTTAGGAGATGAGGTTGCATCTCAAGAGAAGACTACCAATTTATCTGATGCAATTGCCAATACTTTAGCAACTCATACAGCACCTAATACTATTCCTGTAATTAAGGTTAAGACCTATTCCTCATCATTAGATAGCGCCATTGATAACGCTATGCATGGACATTTTGGTCAAAACCATAATGTAGTAGAAACTGAGCGTCAAAAAGATCAAGGCATCAATACTGCTCCTGTAAATACCCTAAATAATAATTTACAGACACAAGTACCTGCACAGCCTCAAGCAACAGTGCAGTCATCTAACATAGCTCCACAAGCTACAGTTGTTGCCAATAATCAAGTTACTCCTCAAGTTACAGCAACAGACACTGCTGTAGCTAATGCTCAAGATCTAAATTCAGAAGATAAAGTACACACCTTTGATGTAACCGTTGAGACCTCACATGTACCTGGTCGCATTATTGAGGCAAAACCTCAAATTGGCTTTGGCGATAGAAAACCAATGCCTGAAGATCCTGCTCAAGTAAGTGATGATCCATATGCAGATCAAGGTTTAGATGCTGTAGAAAACGAAATAGCTGATGAAGAGGCAGATTTAGATGAGATTGAACAGTCTCAATTTGTAAAGGGCAGTCAGCTTGATTTTGATAGCAGGGAAAACGAAACAGATAATGTTCCAGCTACAGGTCTTGAAGATGGAAATCCAAATAAGCTAAATGAGAAAACTCGTGAGCTTATTGAAGAAGAGCAACAATTTGAAAATCGTCGCTTAGGTCGTAAGTTAGAGCCTAGAGATTACTATTATCGTGTGAAAGAATCTGATGCTTGGTATCAAACTATTATTAACGCTGGTTACACTAGTGGCCCAGTGTTCTCATCTTTGTGCTATTCAAATCGTATCATAAGTCCTGATAATCCAAATCAATGGACTTTAGAGATGTCCACTGATTTTGAGATGTTAATGCAGGCACCTGATTTTCATCATAACTTAGTTACTAAGTTTAGTATTTGGAATGGCTCTCCTGTGGAGATTAGACTAATTCCGGTGACAGGCTTGCCACGTAGTTGCCCAGAAGATCTTGCTCGTGGTTTCTACTTGCGCTCTTTTGATGAGGCTAAACGTGAGCTTGCTGCTAATAAGTCTATTAGAACCTTACTTGAGCACTTAGATGAAGATATTAGAACTATCAACATCAATTTATACACTCAAGAAGGCGTAGCTGAGCGCTCTCAAGTTTAACTAAATCTGCTTTTAAAGCTTCAAAAACGAAAAAGGCAGAACCTTTAAGCTCTGCCTTATGATTAAAGTTTAGGAAAAACTAATTATTCCCAACCTTCGCCTGACTCTTCTTCGTTCTTACCTGAGTTTAACTTCATTGAGTTCCAAACACGGTTAGTGATCTTAGTAACCTTAGATGAAGTTGGAGTTAAGAAGTACATCTTTTCCATCTTGTCAGCAGGAATGTTTAAAGATGGATTATCTCTCATTTCCTGATCCATGTTAGCTAGAGCATCAGTTACAGGCATGATGTAACGAATTTCATTAGCAATCTTTACAGTATTCTTTGGATCTAGGCAGAAATCGAACCACTTGTGAGCATTCTCGTAGTGATCAGCATTAGCTGCGATGGTCCAGCAGTCAAACCAGTAAATTGAGCCCTCATCAGGGATTACGTAGTTAACATTTACATTGTTAGTTTTACCACGTTGTTTTGCCTGTAATACATCACCTGAGTAACCGATAGCAGCGCAAATCTCACCTGAGGCTAAATCATTGATATAGCGTGATGAGTGGAAGTATGAAGTATTTGATGCAAGCTTAGTTAATAATGCTAGTGCCTCATCGTAGTCTTTAGCTTTCTCTGAGGTTGGATCTTTACCTAAGTAATGCATTACAGTTGAGATAACCTCAATAGGTGAGTCAAGAACTGCAATACCGCACTGTTGTAATTTCTTAGCGTTTTCTGGGTTGAATAGAACATCCCATGAGGTGATCTTAAAGTCTTTACCGAAAACCTCTTTAATCTTATCTTCGTTATAACCGATACCTACAGAGATTTCAGTCCAAGGGTAGGCGTAGTCATTGTTAGGATCGATAGTTGCTAATGCTTTTAGACGAGCAGGATCGATATCTTTCCAATGTGGGATCTTAGACTTATCTAATTTTTGAAGTGCGCCAGCTTTAGCTAAACGAGGTACGTAGTAAGATACCATCATTACAGCATCAAAGCCTGACTTACCAGATAATAGACGAGCCTCTACCATCTCATTAGAGTCAAAAACAGCGTAGTTGGCCTTTAAACCAGCTGCCTTTTCAAAATCGGCAACAGTGGTCTCACCAATATAATCACTCCAGTTCCAGATGTTAACATCTGAAGCTGCTGATGATACGGTTGCAACGCTTACTAATGCTAGACCTACAACAGTTTTAGACAAATTCTTCATCTTATTAAGGCAAGGAGACCACGACCTCTGTAGGTCGTGGAGGAATTGCCGTCCTCCGTTCTACTAAATAATGTTTAGCACG
>ONCS01000010.1 GCA_900316375.1 uncultured Succinatimonas sp.
ATTTTGATCCTTCGCTCTCAAAATCAACAATTTTTCTTTAAAGATCAAAGGGGTTTACCAAATTTAATTTATAGAACTCCCCTTAAGTGAAAACTCAAGAGCTGAGGCAAAGATCTGCGGATAGGCAACTTGTGACAGTGAATATACAGGAATTAGTAAAAAGAACACCATCTGTGGCGTTGGATTTTGATAAAAGATAACATTAGACATAAAGCCAAAGGCTGAGGCGTAGAGAATAATTCTGCGCCTAGAATAGCCCATGTCAGAGATCTTGCCAGAGAACTGAGTAATGACCACAATGATAACTGGCAATAAAGCAAAGAAAAGAGAGATTTGCTTAGTGCTAAAGTTTAGCTCATTGGCTAAATAGATAGTTAGAATTGGCGCTATCAAAGATGTGGCATTAGGAATAAACAGCGCTAATAAGATATAGATGATTTTGTGAAAAGTCGTAAAGGTCCAAAATTACATAGTTTGTCTTTTGTAATAGTTTAGTCTATTACACTAAAAATGTCCTAACTATTGCGAAGTACGTCACATTTATATATAATGCAACGGCATTTTTTTGAGGCGTGTCTATTTTTGGTTGAGCCGCGGGTTTTTGGCTCATGTGCGTGTGTCTTTGAAGTTCTAACCAATCAATTGTGTTTTATCTCTAGAGCATGTAGTTAATAAGACGCTCCTCGTGTACGGAGCAAATATGTTAGATATTCAAAAGGATATCGCTACAACTATTGGTGGCGATGAGAGTCTATTAGTTAAAGAAGCTGAGCAGTTATCAGATACTGATCTTCAAGATGATGAGAAGGTTGTAACCTTTGATGAGCTTGGCTTAAGCAAAGAAGTGTTAAAGGCTGTTCATGACTTAGGTTATGAATCACCAACCCCAATTCAAGAGCGTTCTATCCCTGTAGTTTTAGAAGGGGCTGACATGATTGGTCAGGCCCAAACCGGTACTGGTAAGACTGCAGCATTTGCGCTTCCTATCCTATCTAAAATTGATTGCAAAAAAGGCTACATCCAGGCTTTAATTCTAGAGCCTACTCGTGAGCTTGCAATTCAGTCAGCAGAAGCTTGCCAAGGCTTTGCTAAATACTTAAAAGATTTCAGAGTAGCCCCTATTTATGGTGGTGCTTCTTATGAAAATCAAATTCGTACCCTTCGTCACGGTGCTCAAGTTGTAGTTGCAACTCCAGGTCGTTTAATGGATTTAATGGAGCGCGGTAAGGTTGACTTATCACAACTTAGCTTCATGGTTATCGATGAGGCTGATGAAATGCTACGCATGGGCTTTATTGATGATGTTGATTGGATTTTATCTAATACTCCTGATTCTCGTCAGACTGTATTATTCTCAGCAACCATGCCTCCTGTAATTGCACGTATTGCTAAGAATCATTTAACTAATCCAACCGATGTACGTATTGAGTCAAAGACTACTACTGCAACTACTGTTCATCAGCGTTACTGGATTGCCTCAGGTGCTCATAAGATTGATGCTATGACTCGTATTCTTGAAGTTGAAGAGTACGATGCAGTTATTGTGTTTGTTAGAACTAAAACTGATGCTGAAGATGTATCAAACCGTTTAATGGCACGTGGCTTTGCTTGTGCTGCACTTCATGGTGATATTCCACAGCGTCAGCGTGAAAAGATCATTGAGCGTTTAAAGAAAGGTCAGTTAGATATCATTATTGCAACTGATGTTGCAGCTCGTGGTCTTGATGTAGATAGAATTACCCACGTCTTTAACTACGATATTCCATACGATGCAGAATCATATGTTCACCGTATTGGAAGAACTGGTCGAGCTGGTCGCACCGGTGAGGCTATCTTATTTGTATCTCCTCGTGAAAGACGTGCACTACGCTTAATTGAGCGCGTAACTGGACAAAAGATTGAGCCTATGCAGATGCCATCAATTGCTGATGTTAACAAGGCTCGTTTAGAGAACTTTAAAAACCAAGTTTTACAGACCATTGAAGAAGGCAATTTAGAAGCTTACGAAGAGGTGATCTCAGAGATCTTATCTGATGACTCAATTGAAGTTGAGACCTTATGTGCAGCTCTTGCTAAGATGGTACAAAAAGACGGTACCTTATTATTAGATGAGTCAAAGCCAGAGCCTCGTATGCGTACCTTTGATGATGATAATCGTGGTGAGCGCGATGGACGTGGTCGTGGTGATCGTCATGAGCGTCGTCCATTCCCATCAGCTGAGGCTGCTCCATTACGTGAGTTCCCTGATATGTCTATGGTACGTTTCCGCGTAGCTGTAGGTCGTAAAGATGGTGTAAAGCCAGGTCAAATCGTAGGTGCTATTGCTAACGAAGGTAACATCGAGTCTAAGTACATCGGTGAAATCTCTATCTTTGATACCTTTACCACCGTTGATTTACCTGATGGCATGCCAAAAGATACAATGCACATCCTAGCTCAAGCTCGTGTATGCGGTCGCCCATTAGATCTTCGTGTATACACAGCAGAGCCTCCTCGTTCTCGTGGTGGTCGCGACCGTGGTGACAGATCAGATCGTTTTGAACGCTCAGAGAGATCTGATAGACGTTTTGACAGACAAGGTCAAAACTCAGGTCGTGATTTCAAGCGTTTTGAAGGTGAGAGAAGATCATCTCGTGGTGGCCGTGGTAGCCTAGACTTTGGTAGCTTTGATAAAGGCTCAAAGTCACGTAAAGGTAGCCGTGGAGACAGAGGTGATAAGGGCGGTTACAAGAGCTCATTCTCTGGCCGTCGTGAAGGATTCTAAGATCTTTTAAAAATAAGCTTTTAACAATTTAAAAGGCTCAATCTAATCACATAGGTTGGGCCTTTTTAGTAGAGTTTTTCTTTTTTAACCTAAAATCTCACCATCGGTTAAGGTACAACCTTTAAGTGAGTTTTGCTCAGTCTGAATGCAGATAATGATTAAGCCATCGTTGCCTGCATATAGCTTACGGACACAAGCAGGGGATACTTTAATTATGCTACCTTCTTTAATCGCAACCTTCTTGCCATCTAACTCAAAGTCACCACTGCCTTTAACTACGATGTAAACTTCCTCATTAGACTTGTGCTTGTGAGCAAAGGGAGCAACTTCATTAGCACCCATGGTAGTAACTGAAATCTCTGAACCTGTTAGACCTAAGATGTCTTTTAAAAATAGCTTGCCAGGGCTTACAAGGTTAATGTCCTTGCACTCCATAACATAGTCCTTCATACCGTCAAAAGCACCGAAAGCACCAACAACAGCGTTGTTAAGTTTCTCTAAACCTTCAACTTTTTTAGATTGAGTAGCTAAAGTAAATGATGTGTTCATGGCGTCTCCTTTAAATAATTAGATATCTAACTATTTAGTTAATAAAAAGAGTCTTATGACTCTAAATTGTTCAAAACCTTTTGTAAAAGTATTTCTAATGCATCAAGATCAGCTCTAGTCATGCCTTTGGTAACCTTATCGTTTAGCTTGTCAGAAATTGCAAAAAACTTCTTTTCAAGATCTTTGGCTTTATCTGTAAGGTAAACTAAAGTTACACGGCTATCACTTGCGCTTTTCTCGCGCACAACTAAGCCTTGTTTTTCAAGCTTATCAACTAAAACCGAGGTAGTAGCTTTAGTTCTATCAATTGCTTTAGCTAAATCCTGCATGGTGCAAATATCATGTTTAAATAGCACATGCAAAATATCGCCATGAGAAGGTACAACACCTTCAAGACCTGCCTTTTTTAGCTCATCTTCAATGAGGTTGTTGGCAAGTTTACGAACTTTTGATGCTAAAAATACTACTTTTGTTTCCATGTTTTGAATATACTTAGATATCTAACTAAATGCAAGAATTATTTTAATAAAAGATTGTAACTAATTGAAAATTTAGATAATTATGTAGATTTGAAAAGTGAATAAGGCGCACTAAGATTAAGTGCGCCAAGAAGAGATTAAGCCTTACGCTTTAGTTTTGCCATATAGAAACCATCAAAGCCTGATGATGGCCAAATATGTCTATCTTCAACTAACTCGAAGGTATCTTTGTTGTTTTCAAGGAAGGTTTCAATTTGCTTTTCATTTTCTGAAGGCATAATTGAGCAAGTTGAGTACACCACAATACCGCCAACTTTTGCCATCTTTGAATAGCGCTCTAGAATATCCTTTTGGGTATCGCGAATTTCTTTTAAGTTCTCACGACCATCACGCCACTTTGAATCAACCATACGGCGGATCACACCAGTACCTGAACATGGTGCATCGATAAGTACGATATCAGCTGTTTCGTACATACGCTTTACAACCTTAGTTGAGTCAATGCAACGAGGCTCAATGTTAAAAGCGCCAGCACGCTTTGCTCTCTTTTTAAGATCATCTAATTTCCACTGTTCAGTGTCCATTGCGATGATCACGCCTTTTCCTTGCATTGATGCTGCTAGCTGTAAAGTCTTACCGCCAGAGCCAGCGCAAGCATCAATAACACGAAGACCGGGCTTTGCATCCACAAAGGAGCCGATAACCTGAGAGCCAGCGTCTTGCTGCTCGAACATACCAGCTTTAAAAGCTTTAGTTCTAAATAAAGCTGAATTTGAGGTAACTTCAAGTGCTGTAGGAACACCTGCGACAGACTTAGTTACCACGCCTTCTTCAGATAAAGCGTGAGCAAGTTCATCACGGGTACCTTTTAAGGTATTAGTACGAATGAAGCGGTGAGATTCTTGACCTAAAGCTTTACGCTCATCTTCCCACTTATTCTTAAGCTCACTTGAACCTAGCTCTTGTAACCATAGTGGGCAACCTTCTTGATATAAAGGCTCGCCTTGAGCTTCAGCTATACGCTTTTTAAGACCACGGCGGTCAAAGCCTTCTTCACCTTCAAGCTCAGGTAAGGTCCAATCTTTATAGGCGCAATAAGCAAAGGTTAAACGGCCTACATGACGCTCAAAGTCTGATGGACGCTTTAGGTTTGAGACAAAGGCAAATAAAGATAGGCGAGAGAACATAAAGTTAATCTGTCTAATTAAAAAGCCTTGCTCAACTGGATCAATTTTAACTTTGTTAAACCAATAAGCATATGCTCTATCTAAAGAGTTATGCATTACTAGCACATCTTCTAAAATTGAATTAACTAAGCGAAGTTGGAAAGGGGAGAAACCTTTATGACGAACATACTCTACATGCTCATCATTTGATTTGAACTTGCTTTCAACACGGTTGTTCTTATCAAAGCGCTTTTTAAACTCAGTACGTTTGCCACCTTCAAAGCGTGGCTTTTTATCGCCATCTTTAAAGTCTTTTTTAGCAAATTCTTTCTTTGATGATCTGTCAAAAGATATACCTTTGCTAAAATCTTTTTTAGCACCGTCTTTTTTTACAAATGGTTTAGAAAAGCCTTTCTTTTCAAATGCCATAATATCCCTTCCTATGCTTTAGCCTTTTTCTTGTGCTTAACACCAAAACCAGACTGTTTAAGAGAAAAACCTTCACGGTTAACCCATACATCAAGTCCGCTTCGCACATAGCCTGCGATAATTGTTGCAGCGGCACTAGCGCTTTGAAATTTAAAATCGTGGTTAAATACAAAGCAATTATGCTCTGCATCTAACTGTAATATTCCATTTCCAAGTAGCTCTTCACGTATCTTACTCACATTACTTGGAACTGAGTTTCCTGAATTTAATGCTGCCTGTGAGTTCTTGGTTACCACAAAATATGGCTTAGAACGTGTTCCAGTAGGATAACCTTTAGCAGTTATATTTTGATAACTAAAAAAGTACAGTTCATGATGTCCCAATGGAATTGCAGGTTTTAATAGAGCTTTAAGTCCTACTAATTGATTATAGGTTTCAATAGAGATAATTGCATGAGTCTTTTTACCCTTGCTATCGGTTATGAATTGAACTTCTCTATCTGCCATGAATTAAATTAGCCTTAAAACTTAGAATAGCTCATTTTATCATAGAGGCATGTAGTCTTGAGATTTATCCAACAAAAATGCCACCTAAGTGGTGGCATTTGAGAATTTTGTCTAATAGATAGAATTATTGACGATAAGTCTTTAAGAAATGCTCTAATCTATCACAAGCATCGTTAATTACATCTAAAGATGGTAAGAACACAACTCTGAAGTGATTTGGCTCTGGCCAGTTAAAGCCTGTACCTTGAACAATCAACATCTTCTCTTGACGAAGTAAGTCCATTGCAAACTTCTGATCGTCTTTAATATTAAATTTCTTATCAAGTTTAGGGAACATGTATAAAGCACCATGAGGCTTTACTACAGATACTCCATCAATAGCTGATAATCGGTCATACATAGCTTGGCGTTGCTGATACAATCTGCCACCTGGAATGATGAGCTCATTGATACTTTGATAGCCACCTAAAGCAGTTTGAATAGCATGCTGTAGAGGAACGTTGGCACAAAGTCTCATTGCCATCATTAACTTAATACCGTCAATGAAACCTTTATTGCGCTTAGCAGGACCTGTAACTAAGATCCAACCCATTCTAAAGCCACATGCTCTATAAACCTTTGATAGACCGTTGAAGGTAACTACAGTTACATCGTCAGCTAGTGTACAGATACTTCTGTGGGCTACATCATCGTATAAGATCTTGTCGTAGATTTCGTCTGCAAAAATAACTAAGTCATTTTGACGAGCAAACTCAACAATATCCTGTAGCATAGGTGTTGGATATACAGCACCAGTTGGGTTATTAGGATTGATTAAAACGATACCTACAGTACGTGAGGTAACTTTTTTCTTCATATCCTCAATATCTGGGTACCAGTTTTGTTGCTCATCGCACATATAGTGAACAGCTTTACCACCTGCTAAATTTACAGCAGCAGTCCATAGAGGATAGTCAGGTGCTGGCACTAGAATTTCATCACCATTATTTAAAAGAGCATTCATAGTCATGGTGATAAGCTCTGATGCACCGTTACCGATGAAAATATCATCAGCATCTACATCCTTAAGACCTTTTTGTTGGTAGTACTGCGCGATGGCCTTACGGGCTGGGAAGATACCATTTGATTCGCAATAGCCTTGAGAAATTGGAAGATTACGAATAACATCGCGAACAACCTCTTCAGGCGCCTCAAAACCAAAGGTCGCGGTGTTACCAATGTTTAACTTAAGAATACGTTGGCCTTCTTCTTCCATTCGGCAAGCTTCTTGATGGATCTTGCCTCTAATGTCGTAGCAGACATTATCAAGCTTGTGAGATTTTTGTAATAACTTCATTTTTCACCCGTAATTAAATGTTAATTGGTTTTGAGTAAGAAAGATTGTACTACAAACTACCTTAAGTCCACTAATATTTTCCACAATTCTTTGAAATGACTTGTATTTATGCTCAATTGAGCGATTTGTAAAAACTAGAAAAACTAAATTCTGTGAAAACTTATTTAAAATATCCTTATATTTTGTGCAAAGTTACCTTAATAAATTAAATATTTTGTGAAATATTGACTTAAATATCCTTAAATTTTGTGCAAATGGCTTATAATTAACCTTGTATGAGGTGTGCATATGTATCTTAAAAGAAAAATAGATGATGTCTTAAATAATTGGCATTTGCAAGAGGATCGTTTACCCCTTGTCATTAAAGGTTGTAGGCAAGTTGGTAAAACAGAGTCGATTCGTCATTTTGCAGCTTCACATTATGAAAGCTTTATAGAGATTAACTTTTCTGAAGATCCTAAATATAAATCCATCATTGAAGATGGTTATAGTGCACGCGACATTATTAAAAACATCTCTTTACTTAATCCATCCTTTAAGTTCATTGAAGGAAAGACTTTGATATTCTTTGATGAATTGCAGGTCTTTCCAGAAATAGCCACATCTTTAAAATTCTTCAAACAAGACGGACGATTTGATGTCATCTGTTCTGGCTCTCTTTTAGGTATTAACTATCAGAGAATTGAAAGTAACTCTGTTGGCTACAAACAAGATATCATCATGCGCCCATTAGATTTTGAAGAGTTTTTATGGGCTAAAGGCTATGACGATGAGGTTGTAGAAGATCTTTACTCACATATGATTGAAGGTAAAGCCTTATCAAAAGTATTTAATGATACGTTTTATAGCCTTTTTATGGACTTTACTATATTAGGCGGTATGCCTGCTGTAGTAAGACAGTATATAGAAAAAGATACTTTTGAAAATTCTCTTGCCTTGCAACATGCTCTTATAAACGATTTTAAAGAAGATATTCAAAAGTATGTTCAAGGCATGGATAAGACAAGAATTTTAAATATCTTTAAGCACATTCCAGTACAGCTATCAAAGGAGCAAAAGAAGTTTCAAATTTCAAAAGTTGAAAATGGCGCAAGATATCGTGATTACCGTGGTGGAATTGAGTGGCTTGAAAATGCGGGTATTGTAAATATTTGCTATTGTTTAAATAGTTTAGAGCTACCTTTAAACGGTAATTATGATGAGAATGCGTTAAAGCTATATTTGGCAGATACCGGCTTATTGGTGTCTCTTTTAGATGAAGAAGCTCAAGATGACTTAAGAGCAAATCGCAATTTGAATGTTTACAAAGGTGCCTTATACGAAAATGTGGTAGCGGATGCTTTAGTAAAATCAGGGTACAACTTGTTTTATTACAAAAGACAAAATCCATCCATAGAGGAGGACTTCTTTTTAAGAACCGCTAATGAGTTAGTTCCACTTGAAGTAAAAGCAAGCAATGATAAAGCTCGAAGTTTATCAAAGCTTATTCAAAGCGATAACTATCCTGAAATTAAGTTTGGAATTAAACTTGTTAAGGGGAATATAGGTGTTGATAGTAATATCTTAACTTTTCCCCATTTCTGCGCCTTTCTTTTAAAGCGTCTTTTAAAAGATAAGCGTCTTTACAACCTTATTAAGATCTAAAAAATAAGGCCCAAAGCATTAACTTTGAGCCTTTGTAAATTCTATAAAGGTAAGCTTAGAAATCTCTACCCATTACTTTCTCATCATAGATTTGTTCAAGTACGTATCTTTCGTAACCTAAATGAGGAGAGGCAATCTTATGGTACTTAACTAAATCACGAGTTCTTTGGTCATATGAAATTGAGTTAGTGTAGAACACGAATGGTACGCGTGCACCGGTCTTAGTTTTCATAAAGCCCATTAAATTTGATACGTTAGTTAAAGTACCAGTCTTAGCTGTTACGTTCTTACCTAGAGGAGCGTTACGTGTTGAAGCTCTCCAATGTAAAGTACCTGACTCATCAGCTACTGGTAGTAACTTAATAAAATCGATCTTATCGTCATTTAAGTTGATAAATTCTAAAACTTCTAACATCTTATGAGGAGTTACAAGATTGTGAGGAGATAAACCATTGCCATCAACTAAGTAGGTATTACCTAAATCGATGTTAGCGTATTGTCTTAGCACTTGGCGAATAGCTCTAGTGGTGCGAGCATAGGTAGCAGGCATCTTATAGAACTCATAACCTACAGTTTTAGCAATTGCATCGGCATAAAGATTATTAGATCTGTGAAGCATGTATTTTGCTAGTACATCTAAAGAAGCTGACTCAATCATACCAATTGCTGATAAGCCTGTTTGCTCTTGTCTTGCTATCTTAATTGAACGGTAGTTAATCTTCTTTTCTTTTAAGATATTGTTAGTCCAATCAACAGCCCATTGATCAGTATCAGATACAGATAATGATAAAGGCCATGGCTTATTTTGAGGAAGTACAGGTACACAACCTGAGATGCGATACTGATTTTTCATAAACAAATCAGCTTCTAATTCGCAGTTGCCACCATAGTTAGACTGAGCAACACCTACCGCATCAGATGCGATAGTAATTGGGCTACCAGCTGAAACAATTGGAGTTGCAATATTGCCTATACCATGTGGTTGAAGCTGAGCAAACACGCAGTTACGATTGATAATGGCAGCACCAGCAGGAGCTGTAAAGCATACAGGAGTGTCATCCCATGACCAACCTTGACCTTTAGTTAAACCACCGAATCTACTAATATCAATGATCACATCTCCTGCGATGCTCTTAACCCCTGATCTTGATAAAGAATCAAGCAAGGTTCTATAAGACTTAGCAGTAAAGCTAGGATCGCCTACAAACTTAATGACAACATCTGAGTGTAAAGTACCATTTTGATCGGTTGCAACTTTACCTTGAGCGTTAACTGCATTTGGATTAACGCTGATTGTGGTTTTAAAGGTGTAATCATGACCTAAATATAAAACAGCTGATAAAGCAGTTAATACCTTTAAGGTAGAAGCAGGATGCATAAAGGTATCGATGTTTTGACCATAGATCTTATTATCATTTGGTTTTAGATAAGCAACACCGACTTGGCTTCCTGGAATTGGAGTTGGGCTTGCTTTGATGGCAAGGGCAGAGTGGGCACTGAATAATAATGATAGTGCAAAGTATTTAATAAACTTGTTCATTTTTTAATAAGAAAGTAGTAATGAAATTTTGCGCGTTGATTATACAACGAAATAAAGAGTTTGAAAGAAAAAGCACACTTTGCGCAATGTCAAAACGTAAAACTTAAAGAACATTCTTCTAAATATGGTAAAATTGAGCAAATTTGTAAATAGATAAGCTATTTAAAGGAGAATCTATGATCATTGAACCAAAGGCACGTGGCTTTATTTGTGTTACCACTCATCCAACAGGTTGTGACGCTAATGTTTTAGAGCAAATTAACCTTGTAAAGAAAAAGGGCGCAGTTGCAAATGGTCCTAAGAAGGTTTTAGTAATCGGTGCCTCAACTGGTTATGGTTTAGCATCTCGTATCAGTGCAGCTTTTGGCTCAGGCGCTGCTACTTTAGGTGTTTTCTTTGAAAAGCCTGGTACTGAAAAGCGTCCTGGTACTGCAGGTTGGTACAACACCGCTGCATTTACTAAGTATGCAAAAGAAGCTGGTCTTTATGCTCACAACGTAAATGCTGATGCATTTGCAAACGAGACTCGCGATAAGGTTATTGAGATCATCAAGCGTGATTTAGGTAAAGTTGATCTAGTTGTTTACTCACTAGCTGCTCCTGTACGTAAGATGCCAGAGACTGGAGAAGTTGTAAGATCATCTCTAAAGCCAATTGGCCAGACTTACACCTCAACAGCTATTGATACTAACAAGAATGAAATCATCACCGCTTCATTAGAGCCAGCAACTCAAGAAGAGATCGACAATACTGTTAAGGTAATGGGCGGTCAAGATTGGGAGCTATGGATTGAAGCTTTAAAGAATGCTGATGTTCTAGAAGATGGTTGTAAGACTGTAGCTTACAGCTATATCGGTACTGAAATTACTTGGCCTATTTACTGGCACGGTGCTTTAGGTAAGGCTAAAGAAGACTTAGATAGAGCAGCTAAGGCAAATGCTGAGCGTTTACAGTCTGTTCACGGTGACGCACGCGTTGCTGTGTTAAAGAGTGTTGTAACTCAAGCATCATCAGCTATCCCTGTAATGCCTTTATACATCTCTCTATGCTTTAAGGTAATGCGTGAGCAAGGCATTTATGAGTCTGTAATTGAGCACATTTACAGAATGTTCCACGATGCTCTATACGGTAACAAGGCAGAGTTAGATGATAATGGCCGTGTACGTATGGATTCATGGGAATTACGTGATAGCGTACAGCAAAAGTGCAAAGAGTTATGGCCACAAGTTACTACCCAAAACCTATTTGAGTTAAGTGACTATGCTGACTACAAGAAGCAATTCTTACAGTTATTCGGCTTTGATTGTGATGGCGTTGATTACGCTAAAGACGTAAGCCCAGTAGTTGAAATTGCTGATCTTGATAACCTAGTAGGTTAAGAAAATTAAAAAGCCTCAACACAAAATTGAGGCTTTAAAAAACAATAAAGCCATACCGTAAAAAGTATGGCTTTTTTAGTATCTGTTAACTACTATTTAATGTGGCTAAAGTAAGCTGTAATAGTGTTTTGCATTAAAGTAGCAATGGTCATAGGACCTACACCACCAGGTACAGGGGTAATGTAAGCTGCGTGCTTTGATGCCTTTTCAAAATCAACATCACCACAGAGCTTGCCATCTTCCATACGGTTGATACCTACGTCAATTACGGTAGCACCATCTTTAATTAAATCACCATCTAAGAACTTAGCTTTACCTACAGCTACAACTACGATGTCTGCTGCTTTAATTAAAGCTTTTTGATCTTCTGGCTTTGAGAAACGGTGAGTTACAGTAGTAGTACAACCTGCTAGTAATAACTCTAAAGCCATAGGACGACCAACGATATTTGAAGCGCCTACAACTACAGCATTTAATCCTTTTAGATCATCACCTAAGGTCTTGTGTAATAAGGTCATGACGCCGTGAGGAGTACATGCACAGATGTAAGGAATACGTTGAACTAAGCGGCCAACATTATATGGGTGGAAACCATCAACATCTTTTGAAGCTGAAATCTTCTCAACAATGCTTGACTCATCTAAGTGCTTTGGAAGAGGGAATTGTACTAAGATACCGTCAACTTCAGGATTGTTATTTAAATCCTCAATTAACTTATCAAGCTCTTCTTGAGTGGTAGTCTCTGGTAAGTCATAAGCAAAAGACTTGATACCAACTTCTTCACATGCCTTGCGCTTATTTCTAACATAAACTTGTGAAGCAGGATCTGAGCCTACTAAAACTACTGCTAAACCAGGCTGTCTAGCACCTGCTGCTACACTCTTATCTACTTGAACTCTTAGCTCAGCGCGTAGCTCTTTAGCAATTGCCTTACCATCAATAATTTGTGCTGACATTTAGTTTGTCTCCGATGCGGTGGTTGAAATATCTTGTGATTGCTCAGATGCTATTGGCATAACACCTTCTTCCATATAAGAGGTGATACCTTTATATAGCATGCTTACAGAAATAATGAATAATGCTACCGCAAAAATTCTCTTTAGGGTAGCAGGAGCAATATTCTTGCCTACGCTGACACCAAGTGGTGCACAGAAGTATGAAACAGGTACTACACAGCAGGCTGCTAATACATTTACTAAACCATAAGTACCAATTGGCGCACCTACAGGAGTAGTTGCAGTTAAAATCATAAGTAGGGCACCTGGTACACAGACAAATAGTGATACAGCTGATGAGGTTCCTACAGCTTTATGAGGTGGTACGGAGCAAGCATTTAATACAGGTACAGTTAAGGTTCCACCACCGATGCCTAACATTGATGAGAAACAAGCAATGCAGTAGGCTATGATAGATTGACCAACACGGCCTGGAAGGGATGCAAAGGCTGGCTTTGCTTTAGCTCTAAATAAGGTATTGATAGAGTTTAAAATCATTACACTACCAAAGAAGATGGTAAGCCAAGTACCGCCATAGAACTTAGATAATAAGATACCAACAACTACACCTAAAAGCATAAATACTGACCAGTTCTTGATCACCTCAAGATCAGTGTTGCCTTTTTTATACTGAGAGATAGCAGCTGAGATTGATGTCGGGATCATGCACAAAAGGGAAGTACCTGTGGCTACAACAATGGCAATTTCAGTTGGGATCTTAAAGAAAAGAGTAAATACATAGAAGAAGCATGGTACGAAGATAATACCACCGCCAATACCTAATAGGCCTGCTAAAAAGCCGGCTACGACACCGCAGAGAAGAAGAATGACTACGGTAACAACTAGTTCTATTAGAGGAATACCTAAGAACATTTAAATCACCTAGAAATGAGAAAAATTTTGCGTAAATTTTAGCAAAAAATGAGAGCTAAGTCTTATTTAGACGGTAGTATTTTTCATAATTAGGACTTATTTAAATTATACCCAAGACCTTAAGCAATTTTTAAATTAAGGTTATGGGCGATAGTAAACACCACCTTCTCAATGAGAAGTGGTAAA
>ONCS01000186.1 GCA_900316375.1 uncultured Succinatimonas sp.
CTAGCTTACAATGCTTAAAACAGTTTACTTTGATGCTCATCACCGCCATAAATGGCAGTGTTTTCGCATCCGGTTAGTGGATAAAGTAAGAACAAAACATAATTTTAAAGAATTTTCTTCTAAGGCACTTTTATGCAGACAAGTTTAGGCGTTATTGAAGGTTATTACGGTAAAATTTTTGAAGAGACAAAAAGGCTTAATTTCTTTGATTTTTTAGCTAAAAATCACTACAGCTATTACATTTATGCCCCTAAAAATGATGCTTTTCTTAGAAGACAATGGAAAGATGTTTTTTCAAAAGAAGAACTTGAACTGTTAAAAGCTCAGTCTAATAAATGCAAAAGTTTAGGTCTTAATTTTGGTATTGGCATCTCACCTTTGGCTATCACAGAAGATGTTGATACCAACTTATCAATTCTTTTGGATAAGGTAAAAGTTGCTGTAGAAGAGATTCACTGCAACATCATCGCTATACTTTTTGATGATATCAAGCTCTACACTCAAGATGAAGGAGAAAAGCAAAAGACCATTGTCAATAAAGTGCGTTTATATCTTGATAAGCTAATTCCGCAAGGCAAGAAAATTCGTCTTATATTCTGCCCAACCTACTATAGCTTTGATGCAATTTTAGATAAAGTTTTTGGTCCACGCCCTGAAAATTACTTTAAGCAAATTACTCACAAGCTACTAGATAACATCGAGATCTTTTGGACTGGCAATAAAGTACTGTCAAAAGAAATTACTCGTGAAGATTTAGGCTACATCAATCAGCTTTTAGGAAGAAAAGTTACTCTTTGGGATAATTATCCTGTAAATGACGGTAAATTTATCTGCAAGCACGTCTACACTCGTGAGTTTGTAAATCGTATAAATTTAGATGGAGCAGCTTTATCTCACGCCGTAAATCCAATGCTTGAGTGCAAGCTAAATGAAGTAAGTCTTGCAACCTTACCTCTTTTATATAGAAGACAATCTCAAACTGAAGTTAAGCTTATGCGTTTATCAAAACTAAAAGAGCTATTTGGCAATACCGTTGACAAGATCATCCCAATACTTGATAAACTTTCAGATTTTGGTATTGAAAAGCTCAGTGACAGTGAAATTAAAGCACTTACAGATTTTGTAAATTGCATTGATACTGAAGCTAGTTTTGAACTACGTCAATTTTTAAGTGGTTATTACCAGTTTGATCCTGCATGTTTGACATCTTAGCCGTGCAATTACAACGATTTAGGCGTAATATAGGACGATTAAAAAAAATTTGCTCCTATTAAGAGCTCATTGGTGTTTGCACTATGGTCAAAGACGCTAACTACTATATAAAAAGAATTAAAGACCTATCATCAACTCTTGAAAGAACAATTCAAGAGCTTTACAAAGATGCTTCAAGTCATCGCTATATTCCTATGACCTTAGGCGAGCTTTGTTCTAAGCTTGCTATGGAATATTCAAATGACAACTTTAATGAAAACAATCAACAACACTATGTTGAAATCAATTCATATTTAAGTCTTTTAAATCTAGTACTTATTCCTTGCTCAGTACCAGTTGATGTATCTTTAGACACCAAAATTTATGTAGCACCAAAGCCTAATTTAAATAATGATGAGGACTGCGCAGCCGTTCAAGCACTAATTAAAGCTAAAAAAGCACCTACAGCTGCTGATGCCATTCATATTCAAAGAATGAATGCTAAGCTTTCTAATTACAATGTAATGCTACGAGTCTTTGAAGGTTTATTTGTGATTTGCTCATCTAAACTTGACCCACATCATCGATCAACACTTAACAATTTAATCAGTGAACTAGAGTTTCCAAAAGAAGGTTTAGCTTATCTTCGTGCTTGTTATACCTATGCAACCGAGCTTAATAATCCACACTGCGATTATAAAAATGACAAGTATTGTTTTAAACCTTTAAATGAAGCACTACAAAAAAGAGTTACCAACTATTTAGCTCAAATAGCCATATCTTCAAATTACTTAGAACCACTACATCAAGACTATCCTTACTTAGATGCTTTAAATGAAGAGATAAGTCGTGTAGATACAGAGAAAAATAAACAATCTAGACTTTTAAAAATCAAACAAGAAAACGCCAAATCAAGATCAGAGTACACCAGATTTAAAACCAACGCTGTACCTGATCATAGTCGCGATGATTTTTATATTTCTGCAAATTTTGAAAATATTGAAAGCAATGTCTATAAGTATATTGATGATAAAACCACTGCTAATAAACTTGAAAATAAGAGTTGCTTGCGCGATGTTTTAGCAAATTCCCCTCTTTTTGAAAATCCATTGGCAATTAAGTATTTTTTAAGTCTAGATGGAATTTTGAAAAAAGATATTACTGCTATTTTAAGAAAACGCAGTGATTTTGATATTTCTAGCTACTATGAAGTCTCTCCAAGACGCGCAGTACCAGAGATCTTTATTGCTAAAAACGAATATAGCTCAATTCTTTATCCAAACACATTCTTTTTAGATCAAACAAATCAAGTAAAAAAGAATATGCTCAATGAGCAGTTTACATTTTTCTTAGAAGATAGCAGTCCTAAAGTAAATACTGAGCAAATCAAGCGCTACATGTTCTGTGATATTGAAAAAGATAAACAAAATATCTTGAGCATGAACTTTTTTATGAAGCTGTTTTTATTCAATACCTTTGATAAATTCAGTGAAGTTAGTGCCAAAAAGTCAGTTTACCAATTATCCCTTGAGTATGATGATAAGCAATTTCAAACGCTACCAATTCTAAGAGCTTACTACTATATTCTCTTTGAACTTATTCCTCATGCTAAAGAGGTCATCGCTGAGCGTGATAATAATCTTGATAAAAAGATAGTTTTAGACGATGTAACTACCGTTGCACTCTATAACTGTGAATATTTAACTAATCTTGCAATCAATACTTTGCTCTTTAGTGGATTAAAAAACTCTCTTCAAGATTACTTTGAAATTTGCCCTGACTTATTTGCAGTCTTTATTCTAAGAAGTCCTCTCTTATTATCTGCTCTAGGTCCAGATTTTAACTTTAGAACTAAAAGCTATGATGCTCGTTTTATAAAAGTCATTCTACGTATGCTTTTAAATAAGATTGGCAATCAAAAAATTACAGACTTCATCATGACCGTAGATAGTGAAGATGAAGATACCAATCAAGCTTTTTTAAATGAATTTCAAGAAATAAAAAAATTAAATAGAGTAGATATTACTAAGTCAAAAGAGGTTTCTTTATTAGAGAATTTAGAAAAGCAATTTAAGTTCAACCATCAATATTTAGATCCTGATTATAAAGTTGCTGATTCTAACTTTTATGAAACAGCATTAACTGATAAGAAAGTTAACCTAAAAGATACAGCTGATGAAGTTGCAAGAAATATCACATTTGTAAGTCCTACTATAACTCGTGATAAGAAGGTTTTAGATCATCCTTTAATTCATGATGTGTTCTTGCCTCTTTTAGATCTATCAGTTCAAAATTACCTAACCGGCTTTTGTCTGCAGTTAAAGGCAGAACCTTGCAGAGAAATTATCAGTAAACTAAAAGAGCAAAAATCAGTAATTTACTATATTCAATCTTCAGGAATTTCTGATTCAAAGCTCTTAGTAAGCTTACTTTGCAATGAATTATCTAAAGTTGATGAGCAAATTATTAAGCGTCAACTTAAGAACTTTACATTTAATAAAAAATCCCAGCTTTGCGATATCTTTAAAATTAAGTACAGCTATCTTGCTAATCAATGTATTGAAGAAGCATTGCCTAAACTTGGTTTAATGCTGGTACCTATTGATAGTGCTATTCCTAAAGAAGCTTACAAAAAGATCACTGTACACAAGATCATCTCAACTCATTTAGAGCAAAAGAATTTAACTCATGATTTAATTTACAAGTTAGCTGCAGCGCAGATGGCTTTAATAATGTTCTGCTTTATTGTGCCAGTGAATGCAGCTGAGGTTAAACTTTGTCGCTATATGGGACTTGAGAGTGAGCAAAACGTCTTTGCCATTAAGTTCTTAACCACTTTAAAAGAACTAGTCCGTGGCATGAAGCCATTTCCTAATACTTTCTACTCTAAGTTATATGCAGAACAAAAAAGTAATGACAACTTTAAACTTTGCATAAAATACTTAAAGCAACTTGCTATTGAGGAAGTTGAAAGTAGCCCTCTTCGTAACTACTTAGAAAGCAAGTTTAATGAATTATTTGCAAACTTTAGCTCAAGAAATGTGGCCTCTGTAAATGAAGCCTCAACAGCTAACACTAGTCGTAGGGCAAGTAATAAAGCTGATACAGATGAGGTTGTTAGTGAGAATACTTCTCAAAGCTCTATAAAAGATAGCAATCCATTTACTCGTAGTAGCTTAGTTAAAACCTCTGATCATAGTTTCTTTAAGAAACAGAGCTTTGATACAAGATCTTTAAATAAAGATTTAATTGCCTCAAAACTTAAAGAAAGTAGCCAAATTCAAAACGTAATTGAGCAAATTCGTATTGATGAAGGCAATATTGAGGCAGACGATTTACAAGAAAACATAAGTCAAAATCAAGAAGATATATCTGAAAAGGCAAGCTCTACAAATACAAGCTCCGCAGAAAGTGAGTCTTCAAATGACAATGGCATTAAACTACCAAATGAAGCTTGCAGAAAATTAGTTGAGGCGATCAAAGCCCAAAATAGTGATGTTATCGACTTAAACGAATTTAACGGTATTTGCTTATCGCTTAAATTCATGTCAAAAGATGCTGCTATTGAAGAGCTTAATGATTGGTCTTACGAGAATTTTGACGATCCGCTCTTTGATGTAGCCCCAGAAGAGAACTGCGTTTACATCACAGAAGATATCTTAGATAAACTTTAGCTCTTCACGTCTTTTAATCAATTACTGAATATTTAGCAAAACAAAAGAACGTTTTTCTAAAATATGCCAAAAGTAGTTGATACAAAATCTCATGTAGTGTGGTAAAATTGTGAGTTAGCTTAACTTTCTTGTTAGGCTAATTCTATTTATTTGGTTCTTAATTTCACTTTTCCATACATGGTATTTTAATAATGTCATCATTAGCCCTGTTAATTATCTATATTGCAGTCGGCGCTGTGCTTGGTATTGCCCTAGGACAATTAAAGTACAAAGGCGTTGGCTTAGGTATTGGTGGTGTGCTCTTCTCAGGTATTCTTGTAGGTCACATTGCAAATCAATACTTTGGTCTAGAACTACACGTTGACGGTGTAGCAACCGCTGAAGCAAGTATTCTTCACTTCATGCAAGAGTTTGGTCTAATCCTATTTGTGTACGGTATTGGTATTCAGGTAGGTCCTAGCTTCTTTGCAGCTCTTCGCGGTAGCGGTGTTAAGCTAATTTCTTTAGCAGTAAGCATCATCTTCTTAAACTGCGTGATCGCTTTATGCTTATACTTTGCTGGCATCGTAACTCCAGATGCAATGGTTGGTATGTATTCAGGTGCTATTACTAATACTCCTGCACTATCGGCTGCTAGCTTAATGATCACTGATATTGCAAACTCATTTACCGCAATGGGTAAAGATGTTGCAGAATTAGGCCTAGAAGCAAGCCGTGTACCAAAGGCTTATGCTGTTGCATATCCATTTGGTGTTTGCTCAATTCTAATTACCATCATCCTAATTCGTGTTGTTTTCAAGGCAAGCATCGAAGCTGCTGGCGAAGACTATCGTGCTTCAAAGAACCAAGGTCACGATGAGCCAATCGCTGTAAACGTTGAAGTTGTAAACGAAGATTACTTTGGTAAGACTATTAACGATATTCCTTGTGTACAAGACGGTACCGTTATCTGCTCAAGAATTAAGCGTGATGGCGAGCTATCAGTTCCAAGCAAAGACTTAAAACTTCAAAAAGGCGATTTAGTTCACTTAGTTGGTGCTGATAAGTATATTTCTAAGGCTTCTGTTGCTCTAGGCACTGAGACTAAGGATGTTTTAACTACTCACGGTTCAACCATTTCTGTTCGTCACTTGATTGTAACTAACAACCACGTAATGGGTAGAACTCTACAAGACTTAAATCTTGAAGATAACTATAACTTAGTAGTTTCACGTGTATTTAGAGCTGGTTTCCAATTCATGCCAACTCCAGATTTACGTTTAGCTCTAGGTGATGAATTAAACGTTGTTGGTACCATTGAAAACATCAGAAAGGCAGGTAAAGTTGTTGGTAACTCTTCTGCTACTATGAACCACGTTCCTATGATGCCAATCTTCATTGGTTTATTCTTAGGTATGCTATTAGGTTCTATTCCAATTCCACTACCAGGCATTCCTACTCCATTAAAGTTAGGTGTAATCGGTGGTACCCTAGTTGTAGCAATTCTATTAGCACGCTTTGGTGACACACTAACTAAGAATAATATGCACTGGAGACTTCCAACTGCTGCTCTATCAGCATTTAAGGAAATCGGTATTACCCTATTCTTAACAATTGTTGGTATCAACGCAGGTGCTAACGGTTTCTGGAACGAATTAACTCACGGTCTAGGTTTACACTGGATGGCATGGGCAACCTTAATCTCAATTATTCCTCTAGTAATCGTAGGTGTAATTGGTTACAAGGTATTCAAGGTTAACTACCTAGTTCTATCAGGTGTTCTAGCAGGTTCTTACACTGATCCTCCAGCTCTAGCTTATGCTAACGGTATGTACAAGGATTCAGAGGCATCATCAATTGGTTACGCAACTGTATATCCATTTGTGATGTTCTTGAGAATTATGTCACCTCAGATCATGTTATTGATTGTAGCGTCTACTCTGTAAATAAAGTATGCAGTTACAAAATACTATAGCTATCCGCCCGCACTTTATAAATGCGGGCGGCATTTTTAAGGCCATGCTAAAAGGCGCAATTCAGCCGCTTTCTTGTGTGTTGCTTGTGCCTTTTAGTTTATTATTTCCATCCCTAGTTTCAGCTTATCTTTACCACGTCTTTAAAAATCAAAATGGCAAGATCTTATCTTTTAAGCAAGGATTATTTGAAAGTTTTGATTTAAAAGCTGTAGTTGCAAGCGAAATTGCTTATATTATCTTTATATTCGCGCTCTTTAAGTTTTATATCTATAAGGCTGCTGAATATCTAGAAGTGTATAAAGTTAAAGCATCAGTAAACAAAGTTTTGCAAATTGGTACACCTGAGCAAATTGAGTACTCTCATAACCTTACGACTTTAATTTGCTATCTATCAATTGCAGTCATAGTATTTAATTTCGTAGTTTATGCATACACTATGATTAAGTGTCATGACTTAAGCTCAATTGAAACTACAGTAAATCCTTTAAAGACAGCTTTTAGAACTGTAAAGATTAACTTTATAGGATATCTTTTAGCTTTAATTACGGTTATCTTTGTGTTTTGTGTTATTGAGACCTACTACGCACGATTAAAGCTGATGTATCTTGAAGCTTACATTCTAAAGACGGATGGCTTTGATCCAACCGTTGCTTTTCTTGCAATTAGATTTTTAGTAATTCATATGTTTGTCTATGGTTTAAACCTATTTACGTATGATGCACTAGGATTGAATGTAAAAGGAAAAGATAAAGCTTAATTAAGCTCAAAAATCCTTGATATATCTAGGATTATACAGACACATTAGATAAAAATGTCTTTAAAAGTAGGTAGTAAAATATTATAATACACTGACATTTTACTTTTTGCTTTTAAAGCATTTAGGCGTTTTGAAAGCATTGTTCATACCTTTCAAAACAAATTAACTACACTGAGGTTATATGAGCACTTCAATCAGTTATGCTAAAGCTGGCATATTAAACTTCTTAGGAAGTTGCCCTGCTTGGTATAAAAACGTAATCATCGCGTTCTTAATTATTAACCCAATCGTTGCTTACTTCTCTATGTTCGTAGCAGGTTGGTTATTAGTTATTGAATTTATTTTTACCTTATCAATGGCATTGGATTGCTATCCTTTAGAGGCTGGTGGTCTATTAGTTATTGAAGCTTGTGCTATCGGCATGTGCGATATGCACCATGTAACAAAAGAGATTGAATCAAATCTTGAAGTTATCATGTTGTTGATGTTCATGGTAGCAGGTATTCACTTCGTTCGTGACTTCCTACTATTCTTCTTCACTAAGCTTTTAGTAAAAGTAAGATCAAGCGTTTTCTTAGCTTTCATGTTCTGCTTCATGTCAGCTATCCTTTCAGCATTCGTTGATGCTCTAACCGTTCTTGCTATTATTATTTCTACTTGCGTTGGTTTGTATCAGCTATATATGTCTGTTATCACCAATAACAACGCAAAAGCTTTATTAAGCAATTCTGATAACCTAGTTCCAGAAGAGTCAAAGCAAAGCTTAGAAGAGTTCCGTGCTTTCTTACGTTCACTTCTAATGCACTCAGCTGTTGGTACTACTTTAGGTGGTATTTGCTCAATCGTTGGTGAGCCTCAGAACTTAATCATTGGTGACGTTTGTGGTTGGAAGTTTGTTGACTATGCTTTACGTATGGCTCCAATCTCAGTTCCTGTTGTGATCTTTGGTTTAATTACTTGCGTTCTTTGCGAGAAGTTCAAGTGGTTTGGCTATGGTCATCACATGCCACAGGCTGTTTATGACATCATGGTCAAGAAAGATGAGGAGCAAACAAAAGCTCTAACTAAGCGTGATAAGTTAAACTTAATCATCCAGTTCTTATGCGTAATTTGGTTAGTTGTAGCTTTAGGCTTCCACTTAGCATCAGTTGGTGTGATTGGTCTATCAGTTATCGTTTTAGCTACCGCTCTTTGCGGTGTTACCTCAGAAGGACCTGTAGGTAAGGCATTCACTGAATCAATGCCATTCTGTGCTTTACTTTGCGTATTCTTCACTGTTGTAACCGTAATTTCAGAGCAGAAATTATTTGACCCAATCATTGCATGGGTATTCTCAACTCCTAAAGAGTTCCACTTACCTATCTTCTACATGGCAAATGGTATCATTTCCTCAGTATCTGATAACGTGTTCGTTGCTACCATTTACATTGAGCAGGTTCGTGACTCATTATTAGCAGGTGTAATTACCCCAGAGCAGTTTGATGAGTTAGCAATTGCAATTAACGCTGGTACCAACCTACCATCAGTTGCTACCCCTAACGGCCAGGCTGCATTCTTATTCTTATTAACCTCTCCTATTGCAGCTTTAATTAAGCTTCCTTACTTTAAGATGATGTATATGGCACTACCATACACCATCGTTTTAACTATCGTAGGTTTAATCTGCACTTGGTTTGTAATGCCAGAGCTAACCGGTTGGTTAATCCAAGAAGGTTGGGTACACGGCGCTTCACTTGAGTTAATCCAATCTCACATGAAGTAATAAAATCAAAATCATTTCTAAAGACCTAGCCTTGGCTAGGTCTTTTTGTTTTGGTAAGCAACTTTGCACAATTTACGTAACTTTCAAAAATATTAGTAGAAATCCTTATTTATCAAGATCTAAACATGACATTTTGCACAGTTTTGAGTCATCAATCTAAAATTTTAGTGTCTTTTAGTGTTATCATATCGACAATAATAATTAGATAAGTCTAGGAGCTTACTTTGTTACAACTATTTAGAGCAATTGTCTCATCAAGATTCTGCTGGTTTTTGTTATTTGTATCTGCAGTAGTCCTAGAAGGATGTGGTTTGTACTTTCAATATGAATTACATCTAAATCCTTGTGTAAACTGTGTTTATGAAAGAGCTTATTTCCTAGGCTTCTTAGTTGTAGGCTTTATTGGAGCCTTAGCTGCTAACTTCTTTATTATAAGATTCCTCTGCTCTATTGGCTTTTTAGCAAGTGCCATAGGTGGCGTATTAGTAACTTGGGATCATTACAGAGCTTATACATCAACTGATATATTTGGCGGTCGTTGCGCTTTAGCTCCTCACTTTCCAGATTTCCTACCTTTAGATCAAATTGCACCATGGATGTTTAAATCTTTTGCATTATGCTCAGATAAACTTGATTGGTCATTACTAGGTCAGAGTATGCCATTTTGGGTGCTAATTGCTTTTGGTACCGCATCTATTATCGCTTTCTTCATGTTCATAGGATTATTTGTAAAGCGTAAGAGCAACAATTTCGATAAGTTCTATAAATAGTATTTTATTAGAACTTAAAAGAGGCTGAGCTTAAAAACTCAGCCTTTTGTGTTTTATGGATCCTAAATTGCAAAAGTCTTAGC
>ONCS01000162.1 GCA_900316375.1 uncultured Succinatimonas sp.
CCCAGAGACGGAATCGAACCGCCGACACGGGGATTTTCAATCCCCTGCTCTACCGACTGAGCTATCTGGGCAACGGCGGTTATTAAATCATATACCCCTTATTCTGTCAACAAATTTTTTAATTAAAATGTCGATTTTTCAAATATTTTTTTAGCAATAATTCATGATCTGCATATATATGCGGTTTGTTAATTTTTGGTATTTTGATGTTTATGGTTGGTAATTGACGACTATTTTAGAAAATAAGTAAGGCCCAAGATTTTTTGTCTTGAGCCTTTGGTAGTTTTGTAATGGTCTTACTTAGATGTAGCGACCATGACAAGCCTTAAATTTCTTGCCAGAACCGCAAGGACAAGGATCATTACGGCCAACACGCATGTTTGCATACTGTTTAGCCTCCTCGCGCATTTTAGCCTCTTCTTGACGTGCTGCTAACTCTTCTTGTTCTCGTTGAGCTTCCTCAGGAGTCTTTAGACGAACTTGGATACGGCAAAGAATAGATACTACTTGATCCTTTAGAGTATTAAGCATCTTCTCAAATAACTTAAATGATTGGATCTTGTACTCATTCTTAGGATTCTTTTGAGCATAGCCTTGTAGACCAATACCTTGACGCATGTAATCCATTGCAGCTAAGTGCTCTTTCCATAATTGATCAATACACTGCAACATTACTTGCTTTTCAAGTTGCTTTTGATTCTCTTCACCAATTACATCGCACTTAGCTTTGTATAGCTCATGACCTAAAGCAATGATCTTGTCACGTAGCTTAGTCTCAACTAGCTTATCATCTTCTTTTAACCACTGAGATACTGGAGCTTGGATGTTATAAACTCCAGCTAGCTTCTTCTCTAAGCCTTCAACATTCCAAGTCTCAGGTAGTGAATTTGGCTGTACAAACTCAGAGATAGCATTATCTAAAACATCTTCAAAGATGTTGTGAATGGTCTCAGAAATATCTTGACCTTCTAATAGAGCATTACGCTCTTCGTAGATAACCTTACGCTGCTCGTTTGCAACATCATCGTACTCAAGTAAGCTCTTACGAATATCAAAGTTACGAGTTTCAACTTTACGCTGAGCAGACTCAATAGCACGGGTAATAAATTTGTGCTCAAGTGGCTGACCATCGTCCATACCCATCTTCTTCATGAAAGCTTTTAGCTTCTCAGAGCCAAATAGCTTCATTAGATTATCATCCATTGATAGGTAGAAACGTGAAGAGCCAGGATCACCTTGACGACCTGCACGACCACGTAACTGATTATCAATACGACGAGACTCATGACGCTCAGAACCGATGATATGTAAACCACCTGCCTTTAATACTGCATCATGGCGTTCTTGCCATTCTTTAGTAGCTTTATCAATTTGCTCTTGAGTAGCACCTTCACCTAAAGCTGCAATATCAGCCTTTAAGTTACCACCTAGGATAATATCAGTACCACGACCTGCCATATTAGTTGCAACAGTAACTGTTGATGGACGACCTGCCTGAGCTACGATATAAGCTTCTTTTTCGTGGAACTTAGCATTTAAAACTTGATGCTTAATATTTAACTTATCAAGTAATCTTGATAACTTCTCAGAGTTTTCAACTGAAATAGTACCAACTAGGACAGGACGACCTTCAGCAATGGTCTTTTTGATATCTTCAACAATTGCCTTGTACTTATCATCTTCTGTTAAGTAGATTAGATCAGGCATATCGTTTCTGATCATAGGGCGATTAGTTGGCAGTACTACAGTCTGTAAACCGTAAATTTGCTGGAACTCGTATGCTTCAGTATCAGCAGTACCTGTCATACCTGCTAACTTCTTATACATACGGAAGTAATTTTGGAAGGTAATAGAAGCAAGTGTCTGGTTCTCTGAATGAATTTCAACGCCTTCTTTTGCTTCAACAGCCTGATGTAAACCATCTGACCAACGACGACCAATCATCTTACGGCCAGTGTGCTCATCAATAATTAAAACCTCACCGTCTTCAACTACGTAATCAACATCACGAGTAAATAAGGTGTGAGCACGTAGTGCTGCCATTACATGGTGTAATAAGGTAATGTTATTTGATGAGAATAACTTGTCGCCTTCTTGTAACAGACCATTTTGAATTAGAAGGTTCTCAATCTTAATTTGGCCACGCTCAGTTAAGTAAGCTTGCTTAGTTTTAAGATCTAAGGTGTAGTCACCTTCACCTGTGTAATCCTCAGTATCTTCTTTTTCTTGAAAGATCAAGCCTGGAATTAACTTATCTACAGCTTGATATAAACGAGAGCTGTTTTCTGCAGCACCTGAAATAATTAAAGGAGTACGAGCCTCATCGATTAAAACTGAGTCAACCTCATCAACTAGAGCATAATTAAGTTCACGCTGAACCTTTTGCTCAAGTGAGTAAGCCATATTGTCACGAAGATAATCGAAGCCAAACTCATTATTAGTACCATAGGTAACATCACAAGCATAAGCCTCTCGCTTTTCTTGAGGATTCATACCAGGAACATTCACACCTACAGTCATACCTAAGAAGGTGTAGAAAGGTCTTGACCAGTCGCAGTCACGGCGAGCTAAGTAGTCGTTTACGGTAACTACGTGTACACCTTTACCTGATAGTGCATTTAAATAGCAAGGTAATAACGCAGTCAAGGTTTTACCTTCACCAGTTTTCATTTCTGCAATACGGTTAGCATTTAAAACCATACCGCCCATTAACTGAACATCAAATGGTCTTAAACCTAATGATCTCTTAGCGGCTTCACGAGCTGCAGCAAATACTTCAGGTAGCAGATGCTCAAGTGACTCATTATTAGCTAGTCTTTGCTTAAATTGCTCAGTTAAGCCTTTGAACTCTTCGTCTTTTAAGGCCTGGTATTTAGGCTCTAATGCGTTGATCTGTTTTACGATCTTAGATAACTTACGAACAGTTCTCTGATTACTACTACCAATGATTTTGGTAACGATGGTTGTGACAAACATTTTGGATTTTTCTTAAATATTTAATAAAAATTAGTTAACAATAAGGTTCGATTATACCAAACTTACCTTTTCTTAACGCGAATATTTGTATATATGGGGATATATATAGAGTTTTTAAAGTAAGAAATTAGATATTTTGCTACTTTAAGGTGCTTGGGGCAGGCTTTTTAGATTAGGATCACATTAACGTTTAAGTGACCTAAAATGAAAAAAGACAGTCACTTGTTTGTGCTGTCTTTCTAAATTGGAGCGGGAAACGAGGTTCGAACTCGCGACCCTAACCATGGCAAGGTTATGCTCTACCAACTGAGCTATTCCCGCATCCGATGTTTGCCATTATATAGAAGAATCTTTACGTGTCAACAACTTTTTACAAAAATTTTACGAAAGCTTCTCTAAAAGCTCAACTTTAATCTTGAAAACTTCTTTGCAACCTGGCTTTAAAGTCTTTAATAAATTGCGTTTGCGCAAATCATCACGACCTTCTAAATAGTTATTACCACACTCAAGACCTAGTACATAGTCTCTAATTCCCATTTGCTTCCATTCAACAAAGGTATCAAGGTTATCTGATTCATAGGTGATCTTAAGACCTACATTTAGCTTTGGTTGGAAGATAGTTGCATTGCAAGGAGTATTTTCAAACTTATGATAATAGCAGCGCTCTTGATATCGAGCTTGTGGCTTTTCCATCTTTAAGTGATTTTTAATGTCATCTTGAGCATGCTGATCACGACCTACAACAGTGGTTGATGGGATCTTAACAATAGAATCTTCATCTAATAAAGGATATCCCATGTTTAGATGATAAAGAACACAAAGAGGATCTTCCCTATCTCCAGTGTTTTCCACAGTATCTTCTATATAGAATACATCTTGAGATTTAGAAATTTTAATAACTCTGTTATTTGTAAACTTTTGACCGAAAATCACTTCATCATTTACGGTAAAGCACAAATTGATGAACTCATCATCTTCTGTGAAATAGCTATTAGAGCAAGGAGTGTTGCCAATAGTACCGTGAAGATATAGTTTTTCACCATTATCAGTACATGGAATACCGATGTTGTTGTAGCCACAGGTAGTCATGAAGCCAGCTGTAAAGTTCTTAAGCCAATTTTCTTTGTCGTAAAATTCAGGAGCTACATATCCACAAGCTGTCATGTAACTAAGGTTTACACCTTTAAAACGCAGACGAGTAATATCACCGTTACGACTAGGGGTTGCAGTTAACTCAAGACCACGTCCATTATTAGCAATGAAAAGGCGCATACCATCGCCTTTGCCACCAATCAAACGATGCTCTTCGACTCCTGATAACTGAGATGAATGGCCAATGTATGGATTCATAACAGCTCCTTATACAACTTAAAAACTAATAGACCTTTATCTTACACTTTAAATTGAGATTTAAAGGTAATGTTTTAAACAATGGTTAATACTTCACAGCAAATAATGCAATTTTTTTTGCATTATCTAAATCGAATTATTAAAAGACACGCAAACGATGATTTTGAGAATAATAGAAAAATGGCTTACAAAATATGACTCGCACAACACTTTTATTGATTTAATAACTTAACAAAATAGTGCAAAAATCCCTAAAATAAGCCAAATTGACCCAATTGTAATATTTTTAGAAATTAGCCTACCGCAAGTGCATAATTTTAGTAATAAATAGCAAATGTTTACAAAATTAAACAAGCTATTACATAATATTAAACCATTCTAAAAATTAAATTTTATTTCTTGGTTATTCAATAAGTTATTTGAGTATTTAAAAATTCTCTGACAATAATTTTTATAAAAAAATCGCAAAATTGATCTATTCCGTGCATTTGCGATTTATTAGATCAAAAATACCCCAATAGTGAGATAAAAGTCAGATTTTATAAAAGTAATAAAACAAAGTTTTTTGCATTAGATTTTATTAAGAAGTAGAAAAACGATGATCGTAAATAGAATCAATTCTTAATTATGAAAAGACTACTTTTATGAAAATTTTACTAGGATTTAATTTTATAATTTTTTTTCAATTAACTATCGGATTTTAAAGAAATTCTTTTAAGTAAACCTAAGCTAATTAAAAACTATTGTTAATAGTAAACAGTTGGTATTTCTACATTTTTTTAAATAAATATATATAACAATATTCACACATACTTTACTAATTATTGCTTAATATTTAACTAAAATACCTTTGATAAGCCATTTATAAAGATTGAATTTTGTATTTCTCTTGTATATATTTAACTTAACTAGTTTGTTGAGATGTTTTTAAAGTGTTCTAACCAACAAATTAGTGTGTAACTAAATAAATACACAACACACGCAAACAATAATAAGCGCGGTACATAGGCAGTGGTTCTTAATATTAAGTGGTGAGCTTTATGAAATTTCTAAATATGGTTTCATTCAGAGGCAAAATTATTACCGCATTTGTAATGCTAATTATTGCAACTATCGCTTTAGTTGGTATCTCTTCTTATAACATCAATAAAATCACTGGCGAAGCATTAACAGGTATTGATAACCTAAATGTTCGCTATGAAAGAACTCGTCGTTCGATTGATAGCATGCAGCAACTACATTTACTATCAAGAGAAATGTTCTTAGGTGATCAAGTAGAACTTGGTAACTTAATTACTAAATCAACTCCAATTATTACCAATTTAAAAGAACATGTTGATGCATTGCAGATGACACGATTTCCAAAGGAAATTGGTGCTATCAAAAATGCATCAAGAGACTATGTTAATACTCTAAATAACGAATTTATCCCTGCTTTAAAGCAAGGTAATAAGGAACTTGCTAGTACTTTAGCTACCACTAAGTTAAACCAAGATTTCTTAACCGTAACAACTAATATGACCTTAGTTAATGGTTATCAGTTACGTGCTACCAAAGGTGCTTTAAGCTCAATTAGAAGCAATGATATTTACGTAATCATCTTTACACTTCTTCTAATTGAAATTGTTATTGCCCTATTCTTTACTTACGCTATTCCAAAGAATCTAGTAGAAAACATTAAATCTATTGCAAGACTTGCCCA
>ONCS01000037.1 GCA_900316375.1 uncultured Succinatimonas sp.
AAAAGATTTACCACTTCTCATTGAGAAGGTGGTGTTTACTATCGCCCATAACCTTAATTTAAAAATTGCTTAAGGTCCTGGGTATAAATTTTTTAAATAAAACTCAAAGCCTAGAATGACAAAAGGCGCTAAAAAGCGCCTATTGTCTTGAGGTAATTTTGCTTATTAACCTAAGTTAGTTACTTCTTTCCACTCGGTTTCAGTAAAGAGCTTAGTTAAATCAATAAGAATTAGTAGGTCATCCTTGCGGTTGCATACACCGGAGATGAACTGAGCATTCTCTTCAGTACCAACGTTAGGAGTATCATCAATATCTGCAGTGTTAAGATCAGCAACCTCTGCTACAGAATCAACTAAGATACCAATCACGTGCTTTTCTGACTCGATGATCATGATACGAGTATTGTCAGTTACCTCAGCAGGTGGAATACCAAAACGAGCACGGGTATCAATTACGGTAACAACGTTACCACGAAGATTGATAATACCTAAAACATAAGATGGAGCACCAGGTACAGGAGCAATATCAGTATAACGAAGTACTTCACGTACCTGCATTACATTAACACCGTAAATCTCATTACCTAACTTAAAGGTTACCCAACGTAATAGCTCACCTTTCTTCTCGTTCACATCAAGAATGCTGCCGGTGTTTTCAGTTTGTTGTTCAGCCATCTTTTAAATCCTCTTATCTAACGTCCGTAAACGTTGTCTTTTTTATCTATCTATTATTTTAATCGAGATTTGTCAGTTGTTTTAAGCCTTTAGTTAAAACTTTGATCATGCACTCACTTGTGGATCAAGATCTTTGAGGTTCACACCATTTTCAAACATCTTTATTAAAGCTTCGACGTGTAATAATGCACACATCTCCTTTTTAACAATGCCAGCAAGCCATGGTCTGTTACCTGCGGTTTGTCTCCAAGTAACCTGCTCTTTAGATAACATACGATTGCCTTCAAGCTCATCACAGCCAATAGACCATAAGGTTTTATCTAAAGTGATCATATACTCATACTTATCGGCAACATCAGCGTCAGGCTTTACCCATTTTAGAGTATCCACAACATTCATCTTGCGACCACGTACGTCGGCAAGGCCCATGAACCACTTTGGTTTACCAAATAATGGAGTTATTTTATCGGTTTGGAAAATACCACCTAAGTTTACTAAAGGAACGGCAAACCTAATGCCACGAACTAAGAAGAACAATGCCTGGAACTCTTTTGGCATCTCCACGTTCTTCCACTCATAAGGATTGTCGTGAGCATCTTCTATCTTTTCTTTTTTGGCAATATGCTCATCTTCTTTTACGGTAGATTTAACTTCTTGAACTTTGACTTCTGTTTTAGTCTGGGTTTCAGTCTTAGTCTCAGTTGCAGTTGCAACCTCAGTCTTGTGCTCTACTTTTTCTAAAAGAGACTGGAGTGAGTCATGCTCAGCATAAGGCAATGACTCTTGAATTTCACTTTTTGGTTGCTGTTGTAATTGAACGACTGGTTCTTGATATGACTCTAGACTTGCCTCAGTATTAGCAAAATCATCTTGAGACTCATCTTGCTCTTCAATTGAAGATTCTGCCTGTAAATCATGTAAGACATTCTCGACACTAGTTGTTGATGAAAGCTCTTCTGGCATGTAGTCATCTGACGCGTAATCAATATCGTCTTCAGGACTTACATTTTGAGTATCATCACTAGCTAAAGCTTGAGCATTCTCGACGTCTGCTTGAACAATTTCGATACCGTCGATGCTATGGGTGGCATCGATATCTGCTTTTAAAGCATGACTATCTTGTAATTCATCAGCTTGAGTGTCAGCAAATGCTGCTTTTACCTCTTCTTTTTCCTCAGCAGGTATTTCTTCATCAAGCATTTGCTTGAAGTAAGCAACTAAGGTTTCATCGATTTCGTTAGAGGACATAGTAAAGCCTTATTTGATTTTTAATCAATTTATTAAGTAAAAATGTCTCGAATTAACTTAACATTGAGCCCATATCATCTGCCATGATATCCATATCGTTGTTCTTCTTTTTTGCCTCAGTAACATTTGGTGTCTCTGAGTCTGAAATAGACACAATTGCAGCAGCATTTGGGGTAATTCTATCAGGATGATTTTCAAGCTCTTTTGTAAGCTCGCAAACTAATAAATTTCTGTAGGCTATAGCACCACGGCATTTTGCATCAAGCATAGTAATTGGCATACCACGCTGAGATGACTCTCTAAATAGGGTATCTACAGGAATTTGCTCTGACCATAAATTATCTTTATAGTGAGCCTTTAAAAATTCTAATGAAGTACGACTTGCTTTAGTACGCTTGTCATACATTGTAGGAACTACAGTGTAGTTAATATTAGAGTTTTGATCAGCCTTCTTCATAATATCGAAGGTTCTAACCATACCCTCTAAACCTTTTAAAGATAAGAACTCAGTTTGTGTTGGAACTAAGATAGCGGTACTTGCTACTAATGCATTTACCATCAAAGCACCAAGTACAGGAGGACAATCAATTAAAACAATGTCATAGTCATCTTCTAAAAGTGCTAAAGACTTAGTTAGAATTCTACCAACACCTACACGACCAGATAACTTTCTATCGATTGTTGCTAAGGTCATGCTTGAGGCAATTAAATCAAGATTTGGAAAATTAGTATGGGTTATACACTCTAATACTTTTTCACGGCTAAGCTCATTTTGGGTGTATAGATCAAATAAGCTTTTTGAGATATTGTTATAGTCAAAGCCTAAATATGAAGTAAGAGAAGCATGAGGATCGGTATCAACAATTAAAACTCTTAAGTTTTCTTTTTGGCACCAACCTGCTAAAGATGCAACGGTAGTTGTTTTACCTACACCACCTTTTTGACTTGCAATTGCCCAAACTAACACCTTACAACTCCTAATCTAAACTTGTATTTTTAATTGCCACTGAAGTTTAGCTCAATGCTGTTGCCTTCGCCTCTTACAACTTCAATGTCTGTATTACCAGCCTTGCCAGTATTTTCATTATCATAAGCATCTGTTGCACCAGGATGTGAACCTTCTTTTACATCCTCAGGCTGCTTATCAGTATCCATTGCATAACGAGAAATAGCAATTACAACCTTACGATTTAAAGCACGACCTGCTTGAGTCTTATTAGAGTACTTATTTGAATACTGACCAAAGGCCTCAATTGCCATACGCTCAGGGTTAATACCTGATTTTTCTAATTCATTTAAAACAGATACGGCACGGTTTGCTGATAAATCCCAAGAGTTTCTAAAGATACCATTAGGAATAAAGCTATCATCAGTATAACCACGAATACGTACATAGTTATTGATTCCTGATAGCACTACCGCAATCTTTTGAATTACAGGACGACTTGCAGCAAGAACTGAGGCTGAGTCTTCTGCAAATAATAGGCCTGAATTGATGTTAATTGATAACCAATGAGGATCTTCATTGATATCAATGAAGTTTTCCATACCACTTTCTGATATGGTCTCTGAAATTGAACGACGTACTGCATCAAAGTGAGTGCCAACTTTACCCTCACCTATGGTGTCAGCATCTACTTGATCTTTACCACCACGTTCAAAGGCATCTGCACTACCACCTGCTTGTAAACCGCCTTCACCAGTTTGAGAGCCACCATCAGGTTCGTTTGACTTAGGGTTCTCATTTCTTGAAGTTTCATTTTCAGAAATTACTAGATCGCCTGCTGAGGTTGCAGAGTCGGCGTTATTCTGCCCATCACGCTCGTCATCAGAGCCTGAGGTAGTATCGTCACGTTCTTCTTGAGAAACAGTTGAGGTGGTTTGGAAGTTCATCATCACACCACCGTTTTCGATGATCTGTTTACCAGTATCACCTTGAGAGGCATCAAGCTGTTGTTTTACAGCTTCTTGAACTTCCTCGGCTAGCTGTGTAGCAAGAGAGCCTGGAACTAATAAAGCACCGCCTGGGGAATTAACAACAGAGGCTTCATTAAAGGCTTGAGCAATACTTTCTGCAATAGACTTAGCATCAGACTGCTTTGCCATAGCGAAAGCGTATAAAACCACGAACAGAGCGAACAACAAAGTCATGAAGTCAGCGTATGACACCATCCAACGTTCAAGATTTTCGTGCTCTGGCGGTTTCTTTTTCATGATTATCCTTAATGTCTTTTTATAGCTTTAAGCTATGTATTCCTAAATGTCTTAACTTTAGTTAATTTCTTTTGTAAGTGAGATTACGATTATGCGTTCTCGCTCTTCTCACCAGCATATACAGCTAAACGTCTCTTTAGCATCATGGTGTTTTCACCAGCTGCAATTGAAACTAAGCCTTCTAAAGTCATGTATTTAAATAAAGTTTGTTCTGCAACAATACTCTTTACACGGTTTGATGCAGGAAGACAGATAATGTTAGCTAGAACTAGACCATAAATAGTAGCAACGAATGCAACCGCAATTGCAGGACCTAATTCATCAGGACGATCTAGAAGTGACATCGCGTGGATCAAACCAAGCACCGCACCGATAATACCCATGGTAGGAGAATAACCACCCATAGCCTCTAGCATTTTTGCATAAGGCTCGTACTTAGCTTCTTCAACCGCAATACCCTGTTCTAGAATTGATTTTAAAGCATCCTTATCCACACCATCAACAATCATCTGAATGCCGTCACGGGTGAAATCATCATTAGCAGAGGCAATAGAATTTTCAAGGGCTAGTAGACCTTGCTGACGAGCTGTAGTTGAAAGACCTACAAGTAATTCAACTTGAGCATCCATAGAAACGCGAGGAGGCATTAAAAGCCATAAGAAACATTTTAATGCACCTAAGATAATGCCAATTGGGAACTGTACTAAGCAAGCGAAGAATGAAGCACCAAACACTACTAAGAAAGCAGGTAGTACCAACATCATCGTAGGGTTAGTACCTTCAAGCATCATGGATGCTAAAATACAACCAACTGCTAAAAAGATGCCTAAAAAGTTCATATAGTCCTGCCTTAGTAAGTTTTAAAGTAAAAAGACGCTTTTGGAAGGTGAAAACAAAAGCGCCTTATATGGTTTAACCTAGTTCTTTAACGATGCATGAAGCGATATCTTGTAGTGGAAGTACCATATCAGCAACAGATGCATTTACAATTGCTTGAGGCATACCGTAAACCACACAAGTCTCTTCATTTTGAGCCCAAATTACAGAGCCTTTCTTCTTTAATAGCTGGCAACCTTCACAACCATCTGATCCCATACCAGTTAAGATCATAGCTAAAACTTTACCACCATAGATTTGGCATAAAGAAGCAAAGCTTACATCAACACATGGGTTATAGCTCAAACGACCTGTATCTTGAATGATACGTACGCGAGTTTTAACACCAACTTTTTCAAAAATCATTTGCTTGCCACCTGGTGCAATATAGCAAGTACCAGGCTCTAGCATGTCACCATCTTTAGCTTCAACTACGTGAAGTTGAGATTGGGCATCTAATCTTTGAGCAAAGGTTTGAGTAAATGATCCAGGCATATGCTGTACTACTATTACAGGAACATTTAGCTTTGGAAGCTTAGGAATGATCTGCTGTAGCGCAATAGGGCCACCTGTAGAACTACCAATTGCTACAATTGAATGTAACTTACCAGATTTTCTAAATGCAGTAGTTTCTGCCTTGTGATCACCAAAGGTAAATTTACGAGCAGCTGCTGGAATTCCAGGATCACCTGAAAGCATCTCATTGATCTTCTTGTACTGCCCCATCGCAGCACCAGAGGTTGCAGCTGGAGTTGCACTAGTTGCACTGCTAAATGAAGAGGTACGAGTAGAGCTTAAAGTTGAAGTTCTTGAGGCTAAAGTTGAAGTGCTAGTAGTTCTTAAAGTACTTGTAGTAGCACTAGGACGTGCACTTAAAGTTGAAGTAGCAGGACGTGCTGTAGCAGTTGTAGCAGGAGCTGGTCTAAAACCTCTTACACGGCTACGTGATACAGCTTTAACAGAACCAATTAAAGACTTGATAGCATCTTCACGGCGGTGAGCGATGTCATCAAAGTTCTTTGGCATGAAGTCAATTGCACCTGCTTCAAGTGCCTTAAAAGTAGAGTTAGCGCCTTCAAATGTTAATGACGAGAACATCAAAATAGGAGTTGGGCATTTTGCCATGATCTCCTTAACTGCAGTAATGCCGTCCATAACCGGCATTTCTACGTCCATGGTAATTACATCAGGACGTAGCTTTTCAGTCATTGCTACGCCTTCTTTACCATCCTTTGCCTCGCCTACTACTTGCATTGAAGGATCTGATTCAAAAATTTCCTTCAATCTTTTACGGAAGAAAGATGAATCATCTACGATCAAAATCTTGGTGGCCATAACTCAATCCTTAATTATTATAATATTTCTCTTTTTAGGACTTCTTAAAACCAAACTGCCACTTATTCAGCCTGTGTAGAATCAGCTGTTAAGTCATCAACAGTTACATCAGAAGTCATTTTCATTTGTTTTTTAATGTCTTCAGTCTTTGGCAATGCGGTTACACGCTCTGCGTTCTTATGAGCATATGCTCTCATTAATCCAGGAATATCTAAGATAAGTGCAATGCCACCATCAGAGGTTACAGTTGCACCAGCCATACCTGGAGTATGACGGAGGACATCATCTAAAGGCTTAATCACAACTTCTTCTTGTCCTAGTAGCTCGTCTACGACAAAACCTACTAATTGAGCTGCGGATACCTGAACTAAGACGATGTGAGCTTTGTGCTCCATGTATTCTTGAATAGAGGCATTTTCAAACCACTGCTTTAAGAAGAACAATGGAATTGCCTTATCACGAATTACGATAGTATTTAAACCATCAACGTTTCTCATTGAATCTAGATCTAAGTAGAAGATCTCAGATACTGAGGTTAAAGGTAATGCAAAGGTTCTGTGAGATACAGAAATCATTAAAGTAGGTAAAATTGCTAAGGTTAATGGAACCTTAATCTCAATGGTTGTGCCCTGTCCATAGGTTGATAGAACATGCACAATACCATTTAACTTAGAGATGTTGGTCTTCACAACATCCATACCTACACCACGACCTGAAATATCGGTAACTTCAGTATTTGTAGAGAAACCTGGTGCGAAAATTAAGTTTAATGCATCAGAATCTGACAAACGAGCTGCAGCGCTTTCATCCATCAAACCTTTACGTACAGCAACTTGACGTAATTTTTGAGGATCCATACCCGCACCATCATCGATAATGCGTAGTAAGATATGATCACCTTGCTGAGATGCTGAAAGAACAACTACACCAGTTTCAGGCTTACCTAATTCAACACGCTCATTTGGCATTTCAATACCATGATCACAGCAGTTACGAACCATGTGGATCATAGGATCAGCTAGCGCATCAACTAAGTTCTTATCAAGCTCAGTATCCTCACCTTCCATGCGTAACTCGATCTTTTTGCCAAGCTTACGAGCAAGATCACGTACAACACGTGGGAAACGACCAAATACCTTCTTAACAGGTTGCATACGGGTCTTCATAACTGAGTTTTGAAGATCGCCTGTTACTACATCAAGATTAGAGATAGCCTTTGACATCTCTTGATCGCTACGACGACTTGCCATGTTTACAAGTCGGTTACGAACAAGCACAAGCTCACCTACTAAGTTCATGATGTCATCTAAGATCTTAGTGTCAACACGAACTGTGGTATCACCATCAGCACCGGCTTTAGCATCTTTTGCTGCAGGAGCTTTAGATGCACCACCTTGAGGAGCTACTGGGGCTTTAGTAGCTGGAGCACTAGCTTTAGCTGCTTCGTTTGCTTTGTTGTAATCTTCACCAGATGCGATCTTGAGTTCTTTTTCCTTTTCAGCTTCTTCTTTCTTGTACTCTTCACGAGCATTTTCAACCATCTTGTCGAATTCTTCGTCGGTTGCATCAGCAGCAGGATCGCCATCAGCGCCAGGAGCATGGCCTTTACCATGTAATTGATCTAGTAAAGCTTCAAACTCATCTTCAGTGATGTCATCAATCGAGCTATCTGAAGCTTCTTCTGAAGGAGCAGGCTCAGGTTCTGGTTCTGGTTCTGGTTCTGGCTCAGGCTCAGGTTCTGGAGCAGGTGCTGGAGCTGCGCCTACTTTACCTGCTGCTAAATCATGTAATCTGTCGATAAGATCAGATGGAGCGTCTTCTAATTGCTCGCCATTTTTTACCGCATCAAACATGGTGGTAATTTCATCATAGGCTTGCAATACAGCATCCATTAGATCAGGAGACATACCGATACGGCCGTTACGCAACTCATCGAACAAGCTTTCAGCTGCGTGACAAACCTCAACTAAGCTAGTTAATGACAAGAAACCAGCACCGCCTTTTACAGTGTGGAAACCTCTGAAGATCGCATTTAATAGATCTTTATCATCAGGGGTTTTCTCAATCTGGACTAGCTGCTCGTTAAGATTTTCAATAATCTCACCAGCTTCTACTATAAAGTCTTGTAGAATCTCGTCATCCATTTTTAGTCTCCGTTTTTTAGAATCCTAAGCTTGCAAGTAAGTCATCAACATCATCTTGACTTGCTGCAATATTGTCTGATTGCTTAACACTTTCTAGTGCTGGACCTTGTGGTGTAATACCGGTTGTTGATTCATCATCGGTACCTAATAAGGTCGCTCTTTCTTCATCGCTAAAATTCATTAAGAATTTAATTAGCTTATCTTCTACTTCTGTTACTAAAGAAATTACTTTTTGGATCATTTGACCAGTTAAATCCTGAAAATCTTGAGCCATTAAAATTTCATTTAGCTGAGCATTTACTTTTGCTGCTTTATCTTTAGTGCTGTGAATTAGACCATCAACGTTTTTGCACAATGATACAAAGTTGTCTCTGTCAATACGACCATGCATTAAAGCACTCCATGCTGGGAGTAATCCATCAATGGTAGCCATAAGCTCACGTACCATTGGCTCACAAGCATCAACTGCATCTAAGGTTCTTGATGCTGCTTTATTGGTCATATCGATAATTGAGGACAGACGCTCTGATGCCTTTGGCATATCAACATTAGCAATTGTCTTTAAACGCTCATCTTCAGCAAATGACACAATTGCATCATGAAGATCGCGAGTTAAAGTGCCAACTTGTGAAAAGACTTCATCCTCTTTTGAGGAAGAGAAGTTTCTTGCTAAGGCTAAAAGTTTGGCTTGTGCATCTTCTTGCATGCCACACTCAACTAAGGCCTTAATATCCTCTAAATCATCAACACTAAGCTCTAGCTTTTCACTAGCCATACCAAGCCCTATATTTAATATTACTCGAAGCGCTCGAAAATCTTATCAAGCTTTGCCTTTAAGGTTGCAGCAGTAAATGGCTTAACGATATAACCGTTAACACCTGCTTTTGCAGCCTCAATGATCTGCTCACGCTTAGCTTCAGCAGTAACCATTAGAACTGGCATTGCTTTAAGCTTAGGGCTCTTGCGAATATTCTTTAATAGATCAATACCCTGCATAATAGGCATATTCCAATCGGTAACCACGAAATCGAAGTCACCAGACTCAAGCATAGGCAGTGCGGTTGCACCATCGTCTGCTTCATGGGTATTGTTGTATCCAAGATCACGCAACAAGTTTTTAATAATGCGGCGCATTGTTGAGAAGTCGTCAACAATTAGTATCTTGATGTTCTTATCCAAGATAGTCTCCTTATACAGATAAGCTTTTTTGCTGTCTCTATACTAGATGGTAATGCATGTTAATGCTAAATTACAAATTATTAGCTAATTTCCACTCCAATCTTTAAGCATGGATCGCAAACGCGCCATAGATTGGGATAGAAGTTGGCAAATTCTTGATTCACTTAAGTCGAGAACTTGACCTATTTCTTTTAGGTTCAATTCCTCGTCATAATATAAAGCTAACACTTGTTGTTCACGCTGTGGTAGCTTTTGAATAGCTTCTACAAGAGCTCTTTTAAACTTGGTGGTAGCCAAGGTTTCAAAGAGTTTGTCTTTAGTATTATCACCACCCTCTGCTATAACATCGTCAGTTACGCCCAAATCTTCAATACCAATCATCTGAGAAGATGATGAATCTGTGAGCATCTGATGATATTTGTCGATATCCACACCTAATTCTGCAGCAATTTCTGTATCTTTAGGTTCACGTCCTAACTCATGAGAGAGCTTAGACATAGCAGCAGAAATACTACGAGTATTTTGGTGTACAGAGCGTGGGGCCCAGTCAGACTTACGCATTTCATCAATCATGGCGCCACGAATACGAATTGAAGCATAGGTTTCAAAGGCTGCACCATGTCCATCTTCAAAATGAGACACAGCATCCATCAAACCTAACATACCAGATTGAATTAAGTCATCTAACTCGACACAAGCAGGTAATCTTGCCTTCAAATGAAGAGCAATTCTCTTTACTAAAGGAGCGTAAGTCTGCACTAGTTGATTCATATCAACTCTAGCTTGAGCTTGATAAGCTTTTGCTCCGTTTAAAATACCTGCCATATTTTTAACCTTTTATCACTTATTTTCTTGTTATTATTGATAGGTCTACAACTAACTATTTTAATATAAGTGCTTTTTTAATTATTGTTGTCGAATTTGTATTTTTTATTCTTTCTGTTTGTTGTTGATCAAATTTTCAACAAAAAATTCTAGGTGACCACCTGCAACTTCAGGAATTGGCCAGGTTGTAATACGATTTGCTAAAGTCTTAAAAGCACGAGCTGCAGGTGATGTTGGGAAAACATCAACTACACATGATCTTTGACGAATAGCTTTACGCATATTTAAATCAACAGGAATACATGCAACTAACTCTAAAGTTGCATCAATAAATCTTTCAGTTACGGTAACAAGTTTTTGATACATTAGCTTGCCTTCATCAAGAGAGTGTAGAGAATTACCTACAATCTTAAACTTCTTGACACCGTAATCACGAGATAGAACCTTCATCTGTGCATAAGCATCAGCAACTGAAGTTGGCTCATTACAAACAACCATTAAGACATCTTGTGCGGCACGGCAGAAGGATAGAACCATGTCAGAGATACCTGCTGCGGTATCTACAATTAAGAAATCAATGTCTTCTTTTAAGTTTGAAAATGCTCTAATTAAGCCTGCATGCTGCTCAACAGATAGTTCTACCATCTGTTTTAAACCAGATGAAGCAGGAACAATACGTAAACCGTGAGGGCCTGTTTGAATAATATCTTCAAGTTCACACTCACCGTTTAACACATGACCTAAGTTTTTATCAACTTTTAAACCTAACATCACGTCAATGTTTGCTAAGCCTAAGTCAGCATCAAATAACATAACTTTTTTGCCAAGTAAGCAAAGTGCTGTAGCTACATTCAATGACACGCTTGATTTACCAACGCCACCTTTACCACCTGTTACAGTGATAACTTTTACGCGTTTGTGATTTGTCTGAGCCATTATATTTTTCCTTCTTTTAAAATTTTCTTTTAAGCGTTTTGTTCTAAAGCTGTTTTTGCAACGTCATTTTCAACTGCACTTAGAGCCTTGACAGCCAAATTTCGAGCCTTCGGTACGCTTAAATCCTCAGGTACTCTCTGACCGTCAGTCACATAAGAAAGTGTCAATTTTTCTTTCATGCAAAGAGAAAGTGAGTCAGCAAGTGACTGGCTTTCATCAACTTTAGTTAAAATCAAACCTTTAAGTCCTATAGAGCTAAAATGCTCATAAGCCTGTTCTAAAACACGTCTTTGAGCAGTAGCTGGCAGTACAAGGTAATGCTTTAGCTTTAACTTTGACTGCCCTTTAAGTTGTGCAAGTTGTGTGCCAAATCTCTCATCATGTAAACCGACACCAACAGTATCCACAAGGACTAAGCTCTTATCTTTAAGTGAGTACAACATCTGTGGTAACTCATCTAAGTTTTTAATCGCAAAGGCAGAGCACCCCATAATGCGACCATAGGTTTTAACTTGTTCTACAGCACCGATTCTATAGTGATCTGCTGTTACTAAAGCAACTCTATCAGGACCATATTTCATAACAAATCTAGCTGCAAGTTTAGCTAAGGTTGTGGTTTTACCAACACCAGCAGGTCCGATTAAAGTTACAATACCACCGTCGTTAATGATCTCATCATTGCCAACTTTAATTTGCTTTTCGACGATGTCGGCAAGTTGTCTCCATGCAAAATTAAAACTTGCATCACTATCTACTTGCTCTGATAACATTGTAGCAATACTTCTATCAAAACCAGTTGATAAAAGTAGTTCATAAATCATTGCTCTAACAGGCTCTTCACGTTTTCTACTATCTGACATTAAACCTGCTAGTTCAAACTGCAACAAGCGACGAATTGAATCAACGTCCTTGCGCATTTTGGTAATTTCGTTTTGCTCTTGATCTGACTCTTTTGACTTATATGAGCTAATGCCATGAGTAGATTCAACCTTTTTCTCAAGGTTTCTATCTTCTTCTTTGACAAATAGATCGCGTAAACCTGACTGTTCAAATAACGGCGCAGGGCCTTCATTTTTTAAGGCACGAGCTGTTTTTGATAAAGGTTTTTGAGGATTTTTTGAAGCTACAGCACTATTTGTAGGAGTTGCGTTAGTGTTTGCAACGCTTGTAGCTTGAGCTTTAGTCTGAACTTGATGTTGACGCTCTAAGATCTCAAGTAAGCTCTTAGCAAAACCTTCAGCCTTTTCACCGCCTACAGTTTTGGCTTTAGCTTTAGATGAACCTAATGTAACCTCATCTTCAAGAACCTTGCGATTACCTAAGTTTTGAGATTTTAAAGAGCCGTCGCTATTGAGATCTTGGCTTTGTGAAGCAACAGGTGTCTCCACACCTGCGATGATCTCCACACCACCTTCAATACGCTTGTTGGACATAATTACAGCTTCAGCGCCTAATTCCTCTTTAATCTTAGATAAAGCGGTGCGCATGTCTGCTGCCACAAAGCGTTTTAATTTCATGTTGAACTCGTTATTCTTATTTTTTAATTATTGCAATAATACATCTGTACAATTTTCGAAGATTAGACCTTATAAGTCAATCATTAACGTTTGCTTTAGCTTAATTGTGTTAAGTGTATTTGCTTTTATGTTGTATTTTCTATGTAATTTTCACTAAATTTAGCAAAAACTATCGCATACCTAAGTTTTGTTGTGAGTTTTGATTACCCACAACGCTTACAATCTTAATCTGTTTGTCATCAGGAATTTCTTGATAAGACAAAACTCGAAGTCCAGGAATAGTGTTTTTAACAAATCTTGATAAGGTTGAGCGCAAAATACCTGAAGTTAGTAAAATTGCAGGCTCGCCTTCCATTTCCTGATTATTAGTAGCTTCCATTAAAGAGCGCTGAATTCTATCTGCCATACCAGGCTCAATACCAATACCTTCAGAGCCACCTGTTTCTAAGGACTTATGTAATACTTTCTCTAAATCAGGAGCTAGAGTAATTACAGGAATTGTGTTTTCAGAGCCTACAATATCTTGAATAATTAAGCGGCGCAGACCAATACGGCAAGCTGCAGTTAATACTTCAGGATCTTGAGACTTAGGACCATACTCAACTAAAGTTTCAAGTACAGTTCTCATATCGCGAATAGGTACACCTTCATTTAGAAGATTTTGCAGAATATGAGTTAATAGACCTAAGTTAATTACAGATGGAACTAAACCATTTACAAGTTTTGGCTGGCTCTTAGCTACAATATCTAAGATATTTTGTACTTCTTCTTGACCTAATAAAGAGGCACAATTATTTACAAGAATTTGGGATAAATGAGTTGCAATTACAGTTGAGCAATCTACAACGGTATAACCTAAGCCTAAAGCCTTATCATTATCGTTTTTGCTAATCCATACAGCATCTAAGCCAAAGGCAGGATCTTTTGCTTTAAGACCTGGGATATCACCAAAGACTTGACCTGGGTTAATTGCCATATCGCGCTCAGGTTGGATTTCAGCCTCACCAAAGGTGACGCCCATGATCGTAATACGATAAAAATTTGGTCCTAAATCAAGATTATCGCGAATATGTACAGGTGGTACTAAGAAACCTAAATCTTGAGATAACTTTTTACGTACACCTTTAACACGATTTAAAAGTTCACCATTTTGATTTTTATCAACCATTGGAATTAGGCGATAACCTACTTCAAGGCCAATGACGTCAACTTCGGATACATCAGACCATGAAAGTTCTTTTTGCTCGGTAGGAGCTTTAGCTCCATTCTCCCCTCCAGCCTTTTGAACTTCCATCTTTTTAGCCATTTCAACTTTCTCTTGATGCTTTTTAATTGCAAAGCCAATACATGCACAAACTGCAGCTAACATCAAGAAAGCAACATGAGGCATACCAGGGACAATACCCATTACAGTCAAAACTGAGGCAACAATGTACATAGTCTTAGGCTTTGAGAACAAATCCCCTATAACCTGTTGTCCCATTTCCTCTTTAGAGCTACTTTGACGAGTAACAATAATTGCAGAGGCTACAGATAGTAATAAAGATGGGATTTGAGCTACTAGACCATCACCAATGGTTAGAATTGTAAAAATAGAAGCAGCTTCACCTACAGATAAGCCAAAGTTAAAAGTACCAATGATAATGCCACCTACAAGGTTAATTACCATGATAAGCAAACCTGCTACAGCATCACCTTTAACAAACTTTGAAGCACCGTCCATTGAACCGTAGAAGTCAGCTTCTCTTGTAACATCAATACGTCTTTGACGAGCTGTGTCTTGATCGATAATGCCAGCATTTAAGTCAGCATCAATAGACATCTGCTTACCAGGCATAGCATCTAAGGTAAAACGTGCTGACACTTCAGCAATACGACCAGCACCTTTGGTGATAACTTGGAAGTTAATGATAAGCAAGATGGTAAATACGATGATACCTACTGTAAAGTTACCGCCCATTACCACGTTACCAAAGGCTTCAATAACCTTACCTGCAGCTGCTGTACCATCTTGACCATGCAACAAAATCACACGGGTTGAAGCTACGTTTAAAGACAGTCTTAAAATGGTGGTTAACAAAAGAACTGATGGGAAAGAACCAAAGTCTAGTGGCTTTTGGGAATAAATAGAAACTAGTAGCACAATCATGGATAGTGCAATATTCAACGAGAATAGCATATCCAATAAAAATGGAGGCATTGGCAAGGTGATCATCGATAAACATGCTAAAACAAGTACCGGAGTACCTACTTTAAACATGGAGATCTTCTTATAGGCAGTATTACCTATAGCAAGACCTTTTACGACCTTGTCATTTCTTTGAGCTGCTTGTAAAAATCCTGTAAGTGCAGCTGGAAGTTTGATTTTATCTGTTAATGCCACTTATACAAACCTGTATTATTATTGAGCTTGTCAAAATTTTGGTATTTTCTCCAAAATTTGCTCTTTTTCCTCAACAATGCAAATTCTATTCCACAAATATCTTATCAAACTCAATTAAGCTTTGTATAAGTTCTTTGTATTCTTGCCACTTACCTCGATAATTTTCTTGAGCAAAGGTATGGATCTTCACATCGCGAGGCAATGGCATCTCATCATTTTGTAAGATTTCTTTCATACGAGGAATTAGCACAAACTCAAGCCATTGATGAAATTCCATAGTATCTATACAAAAAGGTGTAGTACTTAAAAATGCCTCATCAGATGGTCTATTTTCACCATTTGACCAAAGATTAAGCTTAGTAAGTTCTTGTTGAATTTTCATTAGTGAAATAGACACTAATGCTTTTTTAACCATGCTTTTATCAATAGACATGGTTTTCATAGCATTTTTAGTTGCAGATTCAACAAAACTTTCATCTGTTTTTAAAAGTTTAGAAAGTAATGGCTGATTTATGCTTTTACGTGGAGTATAAGTTTTATGAGCTTTTTTCTTAGTTTTTGACATATTTTTTGATGTATATGATGTATCTTTTGGCTAAGTATTTTCGCTAAAGTACTGTTCTAAAATGGTTACAGCAGACAATGAATCGATTGCACCTTTGTCTTTTGCAAGTGCCCTAAAGCCACCTGTTTCAAAGATCTCTTCTTTAGCTGATGCTGAGGTTAATCTTTCATCAACGAAAACAACTTTAAGCTTATAGTTTTGGGATAATCTGTTGCCAAACTTACGCGCTCTGTGGGTCATAAGTTGCTCAGTGCCATCCATATTTAAAGGAAGGCCTACTACAATCAAATTTGGCATCCAAGTTTTAAATAACTTATCAAGCTCTTGCTGATTAGGAATACCATCTTTTGCTTTAATTGCTTTTTGACCTGTCGCAGTTTTTGTAAAGGTATTACCGGTTGCAACTCCGATATGACCTGTTCCAAAATCAAAACCGATAATTGTAGCCATAAATTATTGCAAACCTACCCATTGAATATCACGACGACGGCTGTTACCTGCTAATAAAGCTGTGATTACAGAATACTCTTTAATTGACTCATAGCACTCATTGCCTAAATGGGTAGGAAGGGCCATCGGATTTAAGACTGTTGTGATCACAATTGGCAGATTTTTCTCTTTACGGGTACGCAATAGTTCTGGGATTACTTGTCTGTCAAATGGAGTTAAAGATTCTTGATTTTGGCAAAGACCATCCATGATCAAAAGATCAACATTTAAAAATCTTTCCCACTGAGCACTCTTTTGTTCAATGGTATATGAAGAGTCGCCTGCATTAGGTTGACGCGCTCTTTTAATCTGATTGTAATTACAGATCACCACATCTTGCCAAAGCTCATTTAAAAAGTAATTAGCAATGCAGTTACAGATTACAGTTTTACCAGTACCAGGATTGCCTACAAGCAAGAATAAAGAAGGATTAGCGTTAATGTTTTTGGCAAATTTTACAGCGGTACAAAAGGCATTAGCTTGGTTTATTGCAACTCTATTAAAGTCATCGTTGATAACTTTGCTAAATACAAACTCAGGGTTAATACGACCTTGCTTATAGATGTCACTTACAAAGTTATGATGTGCGACACTTCTTTGTGCTGCAAGTTCACGACTAGCTTCTTTTGCCTCTTGACGGCGAATAGTAGCAATATCGTATGAAAAATCCTCAGAGCTTAAATCAACTTTAGTATTTGATAGCTCTTCAATAGCTTTGACTAAAGTTTCAAAGCCATTGTGCATACCTGTTTTGTAATCTTTATCTGCCATAACATCCTCTTTTATTGAGTAAATTTTAACACAAAAGAGAAATTTGACTAAATTACAAAACAAGAACGCCTTCATGATTTGACTTATGAAGGCGCTTTCGTATCAAAAATTAAGTTTAAAAGAATTACGCACCGTAAATCTTAAATAAAGGCGTGTTTTGAAGCGTCAAAGGAGCGTCATGAGTAAAGAACATCATGCCATCGGCGTATGAGTAGAATCTTGCCTTAACTGTTCCTTCATATGGATCAATGATACGTCCTAGCTCATCGCCTTTACGCACAAAGTCACCTGCACTCTTTTTCTTATAGAAAATACCAGCACAAGGAGCTTGTACCACAATTAAGTCCTTTTCATTGATAAGCTCTGAGACCATAGCTACATCATAAGACTTTTTGTTGACCATGCCCTTTTTAATCATAAAGCGCATGATGGCATTAAGTAGTGTCTTACACATCATACCTTCAAGATTATGACTAGAACCTCCATAAATAGAGAAGGTCTTAGTATCCCAAATCTGCCAGTTATAATTTAGTAAAGTGGTATCAAAAGGCATAGGTTCTGATACAGATACATATGGCAAACCAAAATCTAAGCCTTCTTCAGAATAGTCTAATGATGTCTTAATAATTCTAACGTGAGGGATGAACTCACCTGGCATATAAAACGATGCAAGCTGAATACCATACTCAAAGCCTTGTAATTTTTTAAATAAACCATCAGCAATTCTTTGGGTAGTTTCGCCTAATTCGTAGCCTGGGAACATACGGTTAATATCGGTATCATCCATCGCCCAAAAGCGCTTACCAATGTTCATAGAATATGGGTTAGCAGATGGAATTACGGTAATTGATACGTCTTTGGCAATTTGTCCATGACTTTCAAGCATGTTTAGCTCTTTGACAATTTGGGAAGCTACATACTGCTGAGCAATCTCATCACCGCGCATTGCACCTACAATTGCTAAAGACTTTTTACCAGTACCGAATGTGTAACCATAGATCTTAAACTCATCACGAAATGGTGATGACATGGAGAATAGAACTTCTTTTTTCATTTTATTTATTCTCCTTCCTTGTTAAAACGGTGAATACGAGCAAGCAAAGAGCCTTCATAAACAATAGGATAAGCACGAAGAGTAAACATTAAACCATCTACAGGAGCTAACACATCTTGTAGGACGTCACCTGTAAGTGAGCTTACAATCTGACCTACTCTATCGCCTTTTTTAACCATGGTATTAACCTGGCTTTCAGTAATAAACACACCTGATTTTTCAGCATTGATAAAGCTTACTTCCTCCCCAACTGAGACTACAGGATCTCGAACTGACTCCACAGTAGGTCCTTTCCACATACCTAAATCTTTTAGCATGTAGAAAATACCGTCAATTAAGTTATTGCACATGTCATGGTTAATTCTCATACCCACGCCCATTTCAACAACTAAGGTCTTAGTACCAATGATATTAAGTGAGTGCGCTAAAGTTGCTTCAAGCACGGTGGCAGCTTCGTGTACCCAAATAAAGTCCATATTCAAAAACTTAGCGAGCGGCACTAAAGTTGCACTTAAATTTACATTGATACGTACTTGAGGTACTTCGCGTAAAAAGATGTTTGATGAGTGAATATCAATTACGACATCCGCTCCTGATAGGTCATCGACAATATAGCGAGCAGCAACCTCGGTCATAGACCCCGACATAGAGCCTGGGAAGATTCTATTCATGTCGATATCAAAATTAGGAATACCACGAGTAATAGAATCAATACCAAGTGGATTTAAGGCTGGATAAATTTCAACAGTACCATCTAAAAAGTCTAAATGCTCTTTAATGATCTGATTGAGCTTAAAAGCTACATACTGACCTTCAAGTTCATCACCATGGGTACCTGTTACAATACATACTCTCTTTGAAGAGGTACCATTTTGTAATACGTTCTTTTTAATTAGTAGTTTCTCGCCTACTGGGAGTTCACCACTATATACTTGTTCTTGTTTTATCATAATTTTCCACAACAAACGTGTACGGTCATTTTTTGAGTTGCATTACCTGTAAAGATGCCACGAACTACCGGACAATCACTTGCATCTCTGCCATGAGATAGTTTTATATATCCATAATCAATGACATTGTCATTTGTAGGGTCAAAACCAAACCATCTATCATCAATTAACACCTCAACCCAAGCATGAGTTTGACCATCACCTGAAATAAGACCATTTACGTAGCGACAAGGGATCTTCATTTGTCGTAATAAAGCCATAAAAACTTGGGAGTAGTCTTCACAAACACCTTTTTGTAACATAAAAGCTTCACTTGCTTTAGTGTTGATGTTTGTAGACATTGGGGTGTAGGTAAAATACTCATGCACAGCATGATTAAGTACTGTTACCTGATGTAATAAAGAACCTTTAGTTCTATGCTCTTGCAAAAACTCTTTCATAGGAGCTGTTGCAAAAGTCATCTCTGTAGGTACAGTGTAAATAAAGGGATTTTCAGTTAATTTAAGCTCATAAGGAGTTTGTTTAATAATTCCTGAGCTGTGCCACATTAAAGATTGATGAGGACCTAATTTGCCACCATATAAAATTGAGGCACCAAAACTATCCCTACCTGAGGTTAAGCTATCAAAACCATAACTTCTGATATCAAGCTCTTCTAAAGATTGAAACTCACAATCAACAGGTAGACAACGCATTAACATATAATGTTTGGTTACATCTACATCTGTTGAAATTAAGTTTTGATAGCTAAAGACGAACCTTTTAGTACCAAGCATAGTCTGTTCTTAATTTAGATTTTCCTAAGTCTAAAAAGCTACAGCTTTTAGTATTAAGTTCTTAATATCAAGCTGTAGCTTTAAAAGATTTTATAAATTTACGATCTTGTTAACCATTCCAAGTAGCTGAACTTTATAGCTCTCATCGTTTAGCTCATACTTCTTTTCAACAAGCATTGCATCAAAGTTCTGTAACTCAACTTTGTTGAATACTGACTTTTCAATATCCATCCAACGAATTAAGCTGTCAAAGACATCGCGAATTACTACAAATTCATAGTTAAAGCGCATGTGCATATCTAAGCTTTCAATTAAGCGACCATAACGTACAAAGGCAATTTCCTTATCGTTAAATAGACGCTCTTCAAGAGAGCCGTAGAAAGCTAGTAAGTAGTCAGTTACCTTCTGTAAGTCATTTACAGTCACTTCACTGATCTTTGACTCTAAGCGCTCAAGTAAGCAAATCGACATCTGAATGTAAGATAGTGACTCTGATTTAATTACCTCGCGCAATAAAATTGCATTGTCATTAGCACCTGTTAATGAAGAGATAATTGAGCTTGGATTATCCTTTGAGAATATGTAGGTCTTAGCAAACTCTTCAAAGCTTAATGGACCTTCTACAGTAGGGCCTAAGTTTTTAGCGTAGCTCTTGTAATCTACAGGATTACCATCTAAGGTTAAATCAAAGTAGCGACGTAATAAGTGAAGGCTTAAGTAAGCGCGCTCAGCATAACGACCTAACCAATATAAACGGTTTGCCTTAGCATCAGAAATTGCAATTGCTCTCATAATTCACCTCTAATTTATTCACCCATAACCCATGTATCTTTAAAGCCACCACCTTGAGAGGAGTTGACCACAAATGAGTTCTTGTTTCTTGAAAATCTAGTTAAACCACTTGCCCAAACTTTGCAGCTATCAGCACCTGAAACTACAAAGGCACGTAAGTCAGCCTTACGCATTACCTTTGAGTTAGTCTCGTCATCAAAGATCTCTAAGTCTTTAAAATCGATAACTTCTTGAGCGATAAAGCGACGAGGCTCATTGACGATGATGTCTTTTAGCTCTTGTATTTTCTTATCATCTAAATCACGGCCGAAAACTACGCCGTAACCACCGGCCTCACTTACGTCTTTAATTACTAACTTTTCAAGATTTGCTAGCATGTACTCGTAATCTTCTTTGTAGTAAGGAAGGTAAGTTGGGGCATTATGTAAAATTGGAGTTTCACCTAAGTAATACTCAATCATCTTAGGTACGAAGTAGTAGATACCTTTATCATCGGCAACACCATTGCCTAATGCGTTTACTACGGCAACATTACCCTTCTTGTAAGCTTGCATTAGATTTGGAATACCAATTAGAGAATCTGCGACAAATGAAGTTGGATCCATGTACTCATCAGAGACACGACGATAGATACAACCAACTTTTTCTTTAGCTCCATGTAAACCTAAGTAGTAAACTTGATCGTCTTCTACAATGATTTCGCCTGGGTAGGCTAAAGTAGCACCTGATTTTTCTGCAAGATATGAGTGCTCAAAGTAAGCAGAATTGTAACGGCCAGGTGTGAAGATAATATTCAGGCCACCATTGACGTTAACACTGTCCATCATTTGACCTAAGATCTCACCATAATCTCGGTTATCAATGATCTTTTGGTCACGGAAGATATTAGGACAAACCTTGCGCTCTACAGAACGAGCGATCATTGGGTATGAAGCACCTGATGGAATACGAAGGTTATCTTCTAGAATTACCCAATCACCATCTTTTGCCTGTACTAAATCAATACCTGCGATGTGTGCGTAAACACCTTTTGATGGAGTTATACCTTCGCACTCATGCATGTAACCTTTTGAGGAGAAAACGAACTCTTCTGGGATAACGCCATCTTTAATGATCTTTTTGTCATGATAGACATCGAAGATAAACTTATTTAAAGCTGTAGCACGTTGTACTAAGCCTTTTGATAACATCTTCCAATCTGAGTTTGATATCACACGAGGAACTGCATCATATGGAAATAATTGTTCTTTGAAGGTACCGTTTTTATAGATACCGAATTTAACACCGTAGCGTTCAAGCCAGCTGTTTACAGCATCACGGCTCTCTAATAAAGGCTCCATTTGCTTTTCCTTTTTTATTGTTATTTATTTGCTCTCGTTACGGTAAAGATAACATTAAACAAAGGTAGCTTTTCTTTTTTAGGTTTAATTCCCTACATAGGATCGTTTTGCTGTTTTTTGGACATGTGTTTGCACATTTTTGTATCAAAAACTAAACACTTGAAGAGAAGGAATACGATTTGTATGCGCCAACTCAAAATATTTTGGTGCAATTTTATTAAGAATGGAAAGTTAATTTGCTTTTATTTGGTGAAATTACATTGAGTGCACTCAAGTGGAATTTTACAGCAAAATATAAATCACAAGTCTTGCGAAATTATTTGCTTTTCAATTAGACATTGATGTTCTTTTGTTTTTGAATCATAGCTAATTCCTACTAACAAAACATCTTTAACTCTATTATCTACAACTTGAGAATAGTGTTTGTTTTTGATTTGCTCTGTAACATGCTCCATTGCAACAGAAACAGGTTTATTTAGTTTAAATTCAAAAATAATAGCAGGTAACTTTGAATTTTCACCTTCAATTGGAAGATAACATAAATCTAAGTATCCTTTTCCGCCATGTAATTCAATTAAAGGCTTATCGTAGTAGCTTTGTGCATAGAGCATAGAATAAATGACAACAAAGCGTAAAGCATCTTCACTGTTATACCCTATTACAGGAACATAATTGTCATTTATGTAAGCAATACTTGAAGCAAGATTCTTGCTATCCTCTGCTAACAAATACTCAAATGCCTTTTTTGAAACCTTATAGATATCGTTTTTATTTCTAACTTGAGTCTTTTGAACTGCTGAAACAAGATCTCTTCTTACATCTTCATTTGGTACATAAAGTTGCTGTTTTTCAGAATCATAACCTAAATATCCTAAATAAATTAAGCATGTAAAAATAGATTCTTTAGACTTTAAATTAAACAGCGAATTACTACTATCTGATTGAATTCTAAAATAAAGTTTTTCACCACTTAACATCAGAGCTAAATCTTCTCTCAAGTTTTCGTAGTTTTTGCTAATCATTTTAGCTATTGGTTCAACACTAGCTGTACCTGACCAAGTTCTCAAAAAGTTTTTATCGCTTGCAACACTGATTACGGCAAAAGGATTGTATATATCTAAACCGTCTAACTTATAACCATCATACCAATACTTTGCTTTATCAAAATCAATGTCATATTCACTACAGAGTTTTTTTACCTCTGCTTCCGTAAAACCAATAAATTTGCCAGTTCCTAACGGATTTAGCATAGTAATCTCTCTAAAGTTATTAAGTGCAGATTGATCACTATAGCGCTTAATAGGCAGAATCCCTGTCATATACGCCAATGCAACATGAGTTGTTGAGAAATTAGTTTTAAATAAAGTGGTTAAAATTTTGATATAAGATTTTTGTAAATCAGAATTATCAGGAAATACTCTAAAAACAAGATCCCACTCATCAATAATAAAAACAAATTTATTAAGGCAATTTTTATCAATATACCTAACAAGAGAGCCTAAAGTTCTGCACTTTTTAGCTTGTTCTTGCATACCTGAATCGAGTTTTTCAATTAGAGATTCTTTGATATCAGCTTTTAATTCTCTTAAAAATATCTTTCCTGAATTATCATCAGAATCGTCATAAAGATTCATATTCAAATGAACAACATCAAAACGATTTAAAAATTTTGAATAGCTTTGAGAGTTTGCAACTTCTAAGTTATCAAAAATCTCTTTTGAGTCACATGCATTAGAATAATATGCTTTTAACATATCGCATGTCATGGTTTTACCAAATCTTCTTGGTCTAACTACGCATACGAAATTTTGTTTTTTGATAATACCTTCATTTAAGAATGAAATAAAACCAGACTTGTCAACGTACAAAGCTTCAACATTCTCTTTAAAAGCTACATTATCAAGATTGAAAAGCATAACCTTCACCACTAATTAATAGTGTTAACATAACACATCTAACTGTATTATAGGAAATTTACGCTATTTTAGAAGAGAAAGAGATTAGATTTTAAATAAAAAAACTCTGCAGATTTTAGTCTGCAGAGAAACTACTTTTGAACAGAGATTTTTCTATGTAAGCCCCATTGCTGACCTTGAGGCTTAATATTCTTTAGACTAAGTATTAACTATAGCTTAGCAAAAGTTGCACCAGCACAAGCTGTAGTCTCGAAGATAGTTGCATCAATACCAGATACAGCCTTGTACTTAGCATTGATTGCGTCTTTTACCTTCTGAACGTTTTGAGGCTCTACAACTGCGACAACGCAACCACCGAAACCACCACCAGTCTGACGAACTGCAGCTAGCTCATCGCCTAAAGTTTCTTTTACGATATCAACTAAAGCATCAGTTTCTTTAACAGTGATTTCAAAATCATCCTTCATTGATACGTGTGACTCATACATTAGCTTAGCTAGAGTCTTTAAGTCACCTGACTCAAATGCCTTAGATGCTTCTAATACACGATCATCTTCAGTGATTACGTGACGAGCACGACGATAAGTCTCATCGTCCATCTGTGACTTGAACTTCTCAAGCATTTCCATGTTTGCATCACGTAGTAACTCAACGCCCATGATCTTAGCAGCCTTCTCACAGCTCTCACGACGATCGTTATACTCAGAGCCTACTAATTGGTGCTTGATGTTTGAGTTAATAATTAGGATAACTAGGTTCTTAGGAACAGCTACTTGGGTTAAGCCGTAGCTCTTGCAATCAATACGTACTAAGTGGTCAACAGTACCGTTAGCTGAGATTGCCTGATCCATAATACCGCACTTCATGCCGATGTAAGCTTCGGCAGCCTGGCCCATTAAAGCGATGTCCATTAGAGGTACATTTAAACCAAAAGCTGATGATACTAAGTGACCAAAGCATACTTCTAAAGAGGCTGATGATGAAAGACCAGCACCAGGAGGTACGTCACCTTTAATTGCAATATCTAAGCCTTTAACCTTATCACCAAACTTTTGAGCCATTTGATAGGTAACACCACGTAGGTAGTTAACCCATAGCTTGTTTGGATCTTTTTCAATTTGTGGAGCAATTTCAAACTCGTTGTAGTCATTGTTCATGTCTACAGCAAGGATACGCATCTTGTTAGTGCCGTTTTCGCGAGCAACCATGCAAGTACCGTACTTAATAGCACAAGGTAAAACGAAACCACCATTGTAGTCAGTGTGCTCACCGATGATGTTTACACGACCTGGTGCATACTCAGACATAGTTGGCTTTACGCCGAATTTGTCTTCAAAAGCCTTTAGGCAAATTTCTTTAATAGTTGACATATGTTTGTTCCCTTGTGTTAGTTATTTCTTTAATGAGTAGTGAGTCTCAGGAAGATCGCGTAAACGCTGTGCTGCCTGCTCAGGAGTTAAATCACGCTGTCTTTCAGCTAATAGCTCAAAGCCTGCTACGAACTTACGAACAGTTGCTGAACGTAGTAGAGGTGGATAGTAGCAAGCATGCAACTGCCACTCGCTGTGCTCTTCACCATCTACAGGAGCATTGTGCCAGCCCATTGAGTATGGGAATGAGCACTCAAATAAGTTGTCATAACGGCAAGTTAGCTTCTTAATAGCTAAAGCTAAGTCATCACGCTGAGCATCAGTTAACTGATTGATAGTCTCAACAGAGAACTTAGGTAAAATCATGGTCTCAAATGGCCAGAATGCCCAGAATGGAACTAAAGCTACAAAGTACTCAGTTTCAAAAATGATACGTTCTTTTTTAGCAAGCTCTTGATTTACATAATCAAGTAATAACTTAGTGCCATGCTTTGCATAGTAATCTTTTTGCTGACGTAGCATCTTAATGATTTCTTCAGGTAAGAAACCACATGCCCAAATCTGTCCGTGTGGATGAGGATTTGAACAGCCCATAATTGCACCTTTATTTTCAAATAACTGTACATACTTATAGGTCTTTGATAACTCAGTGAATTGATCAGCCCATAAATCTACAACACCACGGATCTCAGATGTTTCCATAACAGGAAGAGTCTTTGAGTGATCTGCAGAGAAGCAAATTACACGAGCAGTACCACGAGCAGGCTCTAATTGGAATAACTCTTCTGATGCTGGTGCATCTAGTGGAGTATCTGGAGTTAAAGCTGCAAAGTCGTTAGTAAATACGTAGTTGTGCTCATACTTAGGGTTCTTATCACCACTTACACGATCGTTACCTGGGCATAGGTAGCACTTAGGATCGTAAACAGGCTTAGCCTCTAGTGGTAACTTTTCAACTTGGCCGTTCCAAGGACGCTTTGCACGGTGAGGAGAAACTAAAATCCACTCGCCAGTTAAAGCGTTAAATCTTCTGTGTGGGTGATCAGTAATATTAAATTGTGCCATTTATCTTACCTTTAAATCTTAGTCTTCGTAACCGTTAGGATTGTTCTTCTGCCAGTTGTATGAATCAGCTGTCATGTCATCTAAAGTCTTAGTTGCCTTCCAACCTAGCTCAGTTTGAGCCTTAGTAGGATCTGCGTAGCAAGCTACAACGTCACCTGCACGACGTGGAGCGAACTTATATGGAAGCTCACGGCCAATTGCCTTAGAGAATGCCTTAACCATATCAAGTACAGAGTAACCAGTGCCAGTACCTAGGTTATAAATATGAGTACCAGCTACATTTAAGCAGTGCTTTAGTGCTGCAACGTGGCCTAGTGCTAAATCAACTACGTGGATGTAGTCACGTACACAAGTACCATCAGGAGTTGGGTAATCGTTACCAAAGATTGATAATTCTTTTAAACGGCCTACAGCTACTTGAGTTAGGTATGGCATTAAGTTATTTGGAATGCCACGTGGATCTTCACCGATTAAGCCTGACTCATGAGCACCTACTGGGTTGAAGTAACGTAGTAATACCATTGAGAACTCTGGATCTGCCTTTTGTAACTCTTGGCACATGTACTCAATGTCAACCTTAGTCTGACCATATGGGCAGTTAGCACGCTTTACTGGAGAATTCTCTGTTAGAGGTACAGAATCTGGCTCACCATAAACAGTAGCTGATGATGAGAAGATAAAGTTCTTGCAACCAAACTTTTTCATCACAGATAGTAGAACACGAGCACCATTTACGTTATTATCGTAGTACTCTAAAGGTTTCTTAACAGACTCACCTACAGCCTTAAGACCTGCGAAGTTGATTACACCGTCAATCTTGTAGTTGGTAAAAACTTCTTCTAGTTGCTCACGTGAACGAATGTCACCTGCAACAAAAGGAACTGCCTTACCAACGATCTTGTTGATACGTGCTAAAACAGCTGGCTTAGAGTTGTAGAAGTTGTCATAAATTACTGGTTCGTAACCGGCTTTAACAAGCTCAATTACTGTGTGAGAACCAATATAACCTGCACCGCCTGTAACTAAAATAGTTGCCATTTCTTATAACCTCTTAAAAGCATTGTAATGCCTATGTAACCGTTTACATGAATTATAGGACATATTTGAGAAAACTCAATAAAATTTTATTGATCAAATTCACAAATTTTGCATTCAAAAAATTTTTAAAATAAAATATACTAAAGGTTATATTTATCACGATGTAAGCGGTTTCAAAAAAAATGTCGATAACAATTCGCGATGTAGCAAAGAGAGCAGATGTTTCTGTAGCTACCGTATCTAGAGTATTAAATGGTTCTGCTAAAGTTAGCGAAGAGGCTAAGAATGCGGTTTTAAAAGCCCAAAAAGAACTAGGCTTTTATTTTAATGCAAATGCTAGAACCCTAGCTCGCAAGGATAGCGCAACTATAGGAGTATTAGTTTCTGATATCTCTGATCCATACTTTGCAAGCATGATTAAATCATGTGATATTACCGCTAATGAATTAGGTAAAAGTCTTTTAATTACTCAAGGCTTTTATGATGCTAAGCGTGAAAAGCAAGCAATTGATAACTTAATCTCTCAGCAATGCTCAGGTCTTATTATTCATGCTATGGGTATTGATGATAAGACACTATCTTCATACATGAAAACCGTCCCCTACATCGTACTTGTAAACCGTATTGTAAAAGGCTTTGAAGATAGATGTGTCAACATCGATAACAAAAAAGCCATGTATGATGCTGTGTGCTATCTCATTAAAAATGGCCATAAGAAGATCGCTTACGTAAACTCATCACATAACATTATCGATGCTACCATGCGTCTTGAAGGTTATAAAAAAGCTTTAATTGACAACGGCATTAAAGTTGATGAAAAGATGATATTTGCAGTAACTCCGTCTTTAGAAGGTGGAGCAAAGGCAGCTGATGAGCTTTTAAAACTAGGAACAGATAAATTTACAGCAGTTGCTTGTTACTCTGATACCATTGCAGCCTCTGCTATGTCGATTTTTGAAAAAGAAGGTATTAAGGTCCCTGAGGAGATCTCTTTTATTGGCTTTGATAACCTATTCTTATCATCTTGCTTAAAGCCTGCGCTCACCACAGTGCAAAACCCAATTGAAGAGATGGGTAAAAACGCTCTTTTATTATCACTTGCTAGATACAAAAAAGATTTAAGCTTTGTAACTCCTAAATTTAACACCGAACTTATTGTAAGAAAGTCGGTAACTAAAATTTAGTAGTCAAATTTTTGGTATCAAGTTGTAAAAATTTAGGAGAATATACGTTCAAATATCTCCTAACTGTTTGTTAATGTGAATTTTTCTTTTTAACATTTATTTGAGAGAAGTCCCCTTGCTCTATAGCTAGGGGATGAATCGAAAAAGATGTTGAAATAAGCAGATTTATTGTG
>ONCS01000187.1 GCA_900316375.1 uncultured Succinatimonas sp.
AAAGTAGTTTTTATATAAAGGAGCCATTAAACGCTTGTTAGGAGTAGCATCTGAGGTCATACCTAACCATAGATAGTACATAGCGGCATCTTTAAAACCAAGAGAGCTTGGCTTGACCACAAGATCAGAGTCAAAGTTAAAGGTAATATCATCGGCTACATAACCATCGACACTGCCTTTGACAATAGCACTTAAGGTACCTTGGAATAACTCTTTAAATGAAGAATTGTAGGTATCTAATTTTTCAAGCACAAATAAAGGATAGTTAGAAGGAGAGATGGTAAACTCGCCCTTTTGTGCATTAGAGCTTTGCGCAAAGACTTTGCCAAAGCCATTAACCTCTAGAATTAAGCTTTGCTTACTTAAATTATCAATAATAAGCTGTGCCTTTTCTTCATATGACTTATTTTCAAAAATGGCTGCAGCATTTAATAAATTATAAGCAATAAAGAAATTAGCTAGTAAATCGGTACCATCTGTATTTTCTACAGCATTTGGTAATTGATTTTGCAGATCATCTTTTGCTAAGTTCTTTTCCACAAAGCTTAAAATTTGGTCAAATTTCTCTTGGTCTTTTTGCACTAAGGTAAAAAACATACCAAAAGCTTGAGCTCTAGAGTTAGAGTCATTTACCACAATCTTTTGACCATCATAATAGCTATTGATATAGCTATTGTATAAAGACCAGTCACGAGCGTTAGCATTTAGGGCTAAGACACATAACAAGATGGCAAATAATGATTTTAAAATCTTCATATTAGCTCCTTATTGTGCCTTTCTAAATGCTGTCTTATTAAAGCGCTCTTTTTGAATACGCTTTAAGATCTTATAGCCTACAAAGCAGAAGATAATTGAGGCAAAGATTGAAAGTAACATCAATAACCAAGGGTTATCAAGCAACATGTAGTACATTCTCTGATACCAAGGTAAATCACCTACGTAATAGGTGTCACCCACGTCATAGCTTCTGTGTTCATCTGCTTTGAAAATGGTAATTGAACCGCTAGCAGTAGCTGGAGTGTTATTGATAATGGCGTTGTTATTGATAATTGCAAAGCCTTTATTACTATCTGCAACTACAGCAACCACAGTCTTAGTATCATTTAAAGGAGATTTGTAAGATACAAGTGCACCTAGACCTTCAAAACTCTTAGTCTTAATTTTTTGAGTAACACTCTTTTTCTCGATATCAAAACGATTTGGCTGATTATCGTTAAATGAGGTTGAAAGAATCTGTTTAGTTTTATCTAGAACAATATGAGCATTATCATCATTGTTTAAAAACTCAGGGATCTTGCCAATAACTAATATATTCTTGTCTTTAACTCGCTCTTTAGCCTTATTACTTTCAATATCGGTAATGACATCAATATTAGTTGCACTGTAACCTAATTGTGAGCCAATTCTGCCTAAGATATTAAATAGTGAATTAAGCTCAAGTACTGAGCCACTGTTATTTACCATAACTGCAGTATCTTGAAGATCAGCATAGATTGAGAATGGATAGCCACTCTTCCAGAATAACTCTAGATTTGGCATCTGTGTAAAGTGGTAGAGTCCACTAAAGTCGATAGTAGAGTTTGGATCGATCTCAACACGGTTTGGTACTGGAATTGAAGTATTACATTGTCCATCTAATGATGAGAAGACAATTGAATAGTTAAAGTCAAAGGTAAACTTATTGCTTGGCTGTAAGAAAGATGTATCCATCTTTGCTTTTGAGAACAAGTTTAGAGTACCAATTAAAGGCATATTCTCGGTAATAGCATTTGACTCGGTGTCAGGCTTTAGAGGATATGATCTCATTAAGTGATCGTTAATTAAGAAACGTAGCTGAGAAATACCTAAAGGACTTGGCTTGGTGTACTTGTACAACAAATTCATATCTACACGTGAGCCATTGATAAAGTATAGATCAGGAGGTAGTGCTAAATTTAAGTTAATTGGAATTGGCTTATAGCCTTGTGAGCTTAACTGTGAGTCAAATTCAGCAAGTGAGCCAAAGGTTACCTTTTTGCTTGTATCAATCCAATTAGGCGCATCGTAAGCCTTACGTTTAGCAACTTCTTGATAGTCCAAAATTTCAGTTACAGGACCATTGAATAGCACATTACCTACAGCTAAAGCTTTAGCTGCTGTAATTAACTCTGATGGAGTTGGTGCTGATACGATTAACATCTTTTGAGTTAAGGTGTTAGGAATATCAGCCATTTCAATGCTTGGAACTTTAACCTGTGGATAATCTTTTAAGAAGTATGGACGCTTGTCATTAGTAATAAAGACAATTGCGTGATCATTTTGTGGTAGCTCGTCGATATATACAGGATAATCAATACCACGCCACTGAGTTAGCACACCACCGTAAGAAGCTACAATTGAAGCTGCTTTTAAAGTATTGTCATCTGGTGCTGTTGCAAATACAAATGGAAGCACAGTTCTATCATTTGTAGCTAGATTGAAAAATGGAGTAGGGAATGAGGCTAAGTCATTTGCCACATGTAATTTTTGCTGATTAATAATAAGTTCAGACATAGCTGAAATATTAAGCCATAGGCATGAATTTACTATGTTCTCACAATAGTCGGTGTAGTGGCCAATGAACTCAAACTCAATTAAGTTATTATCGCCAATAGCACGAGGATCTAAGTCTACAAGATTATGAGTCTTAACACCTAAATCTTCTTTTAAAATAGGAATAGTCTTAACTAAAAGTCCATTTAAGTACACATTGAGCATTGAGCGTACTGGAATTAGTGAAGGAGATGGAGTGTAGTACAAATCAAATTTTGCATCTGTTACTAACTCATCTTTTTTAACGTTATAGCGAATGGACTTTTTAGGTGTAACACCTGATAAACTCAAGCCACCACTAGCCTCTACCCAATCTAGTTTAGCTAGAGGATAATTAACAATTTCTGATGGTGTAGGAATAACTCTTACACTCTCTAAAGTTGTTTTATTCTCAGTTGTCTCCTCGGTTACAGTAGCTGCATTTTGAGCAGTAACTGCCTTTTTAGGAGTAGCAGGGGCTGCTACAGCAATGTTAATTACAGACATTGCAATTAAAGCTGTAGTGAAATTTTTAAGTTGTTTTGTGTGTAGCTTATTTACGAGCATATGTGGCTCCACGTTAAGACTTCACACCTTGCTTTTTTAAAGCAGGTGTATCCTTTGATAAATCTAGAGGTTGTGGTAATAATGAGAATGCTAAAAGCATTACTCTTACCATTACCCATAAGAATTCTTTAAATACATGAGGTGCACTCTTTAGCATCTTTAAATAGCCTTCTAAGCCAAACTTAACTAAAGTATGGATACCGTGCATTAGTCCATCTGGATGTAATCCTTCAAAACTATGAGACCATCTATCGGCACTAGCAAAGGTGGTACGAATGTACTCAATGTTTTCTTGAAGCGTGTGTAAATTAAGTTTTAAACCAAGCTTTCTGTTACTTGCAAAGCGTACCTTAGTTTCAAAACGATAATTGACGTGATCTTCAGTTAAGATAATGTATAGCTTTTGATTTTCATAGAAGAGATCTGATAAGCGCTTGCCTTCAAGCTCGTATGGGAAGATCTCCACGCCTAGACCTTCTTTAGAAAAGTCTGTTACTATTGCTCTGATGACAACGCCTTTTGAAATTTCAATTCTAGCCTTCATATTGCACTCAACGCGAGGTGAGGCACGAACTTGACGACGCTCTAGAGCTACAGCAGAAGCTGCACCTAAAATTAAAAGGTTATAGGCAACCCACAATAGGTTAACGATAATTACACCAACTTCTGCGTATGGATCAAAGAAGATGTTGTAAACGCCATAGATAAAGCCTAGGAAGTTTAGAACAATCAAGAAGATATATGACTTTGATACAGTCCAATCAAAGTAGGTGTCCTCATTTGAGGCACCTTTAGCAGTTACATTAAACTTGCCATGCTTTGGAGAGATTAAAGCTACTAATGTTGGCACAGTGATGTACCAAGAAAGAATAGTCTCGTAAATAACACCCCAGAAGTAAAAACGCTTGTTACCTTGAATTCTTTGGTTAGTAAGTGTCGAGTGCACCATATGAGGTAACACATAAGATAAGATCATAAGACCTGATGCGAAAATTACATAGGTGCCAAAGAATAGATAAGGCAGTGGTGCTAATAAGAAAATAATACGAGGTAGACCATGTAAAAAGTGGATCATCGCATTAGCAAAGCAAATACGTTGAGGAATGGTCAGTCCCTTACCAAAAATTGGGTTATCGATTCTAAAAATCTGCACCATACCACGAGCCCAACGAATACGCTGATTGATGTGATCAGCAAGTGACTCGGTGGCTAGACCTGCCGCAAGTGGCATACTCAAAAAGGCAGATGAGTAACCTTTTCTGTTCAGTCTTAAAGAGGTGTGCGCATCTTCTGTAACAGTTTCAACTGCAATACCACCAATTTCCTCTAGTGGCTTGCGTCTTATGATCGCACAAGAGCCACAGAACATGGTAGCGTTCCAGGTATCATTACCTTTTTGCACGAAGTCATGGAATAAGGAGTTTTCAGCAGGAACATGTCCTTTAATATCTAAGTTCTTTTCAAAAGGATCGTCACTGTAGAAATGATGTGGAGTTTGGACTAGAGCAATATTCTTATCAAAGACCATCCAACCTACAGTCATTTGTAAAAAGGCACGGCAAGGAATATGGTCACAGTCAAAAATAGCAATAATATCGCCATTAGTTACAGTTAAAGCATGGTTGATGTTACCTGCTTTAGCATGATTGTGCTCTTTTCTTATGATGTAATTAACGCCAATTGCTTTACAGTACTCTTCAAATTCTTTTCTTGTACCATCATCAAGCATGTGGACTTTTAATTTATCTTTAGGCCAATCAAGATCTAAAGCCGCAAGTAAACATGGTTTTACAACTTCTAGTGATTCGTTATAGCTTGGAATAAAGATATCAACTGATGGCCAGGTAGCAGTATCTTTAGGAAGTGGCTTTGGCTTTCTGTCTAGTACCCAACATACCTGGAAATATGAGAGCACTAAGATCACGTAAGCATAAAGCTCAGCACATAACAAAATGATGGCGCAGCTAGCTGTTTCCCAATCAGTTAGAAGTAAGGTTTTTGTAGTACGCCAATAGATATATCTTGTAGAAATAATGATAGATATGAAGATTAAAAGCATTGTGGAAACACGGTTTTTTACTGCTTTTAATAAAACTGCTAGAACCCACATTAAACCCACGAAGATAAATTGGTAGGTAACATCAAAAGGCTGAGTTACGGCAATCACTGCTGAGAATAATGATCCAATTAGTAAAAGCTTAATGTAGCCTTTATTTTTATGTGAAACGCTATTGCTTTCACTATTGTCTGCTTGATGATTAAGGCCTATTGTGAATTTTGAGGTAAGTCTTACTAAAGGCGCTAATAAATGTTTATCAATCCTATGATAGATTTTTTTTACAAGTACAATACTTTTAAGCTTTTCTAAAGCATCAAGATCATGAGTACTGATTTTGTTTCTAAATATTAGTAAAAATAAGGTCTGTACTACCACTCGAATTGGATCTAAAAACTTAGGTCTGTTGGCACTAATTTGTGGATAAAAATAGTAAAAGTGGCGACGTACATGCGCAAAGTACTTGTTTTCAATTGGAAGTAGCGCAATTACAGATAAGTAAAAGATCATATTCACAAGGCATGTCAAATGACTTACGCCGTTTAATCTCCATGAAGCGTAGGTCTGTCTAATATTTAACTTGTGATGTGGTCCAAACTGTATCATGAGTGTTGTGCCTCAGTATTTACAGTTAAATTGTTTACAGTTAAAGAATTTTGATCTTGATTTAAGCTATCTGTAAGTGTGTTTTTTGATTCATCTCCAAATAAGTCCTTTTTATGACATAACTCGATGATCTCAAAACATAATCTTTCAATATCATCAGTTGATGAGCTTACAGGGAAGAATCTAGTAAAAGGAGCTTGATTTAAATTAGCACTTAAGACACTTTCGTCAAAACAAATTTCGGCATTTAAAATCTTATCTTTAAGCTTTGAATTTTGCAGTAATAGAACTACATTATTCATACTCTGAGAGCTCTGAATAACTTTATTGATAAGTAATAATTGTCGATTGCGTAAAGTTGCGTTATTAAGTCTTACTAGGCAATTTGAATCAGCTTCAATAATAGTTAAATCAACATCTGCTTTTTCAACTAAGGTCTTTTTAAAATCATTATCAACTGTGCCTACATCAATAAAAGCAAAATCAAGGGCTGTATTTTTATGAAGGCTATCAATTAGTGATGATGCAAGATCTTGAGCATTATGTTGCTCAAAGCTTATTTCTTGGTTGTTACTGTCTTCTAAGGTACCTTGGTTTAAATAGTAAAGGGTATCTGAGACTTTAAAAAGAATAGGTGACTTTAACTCTTGAGAGTCAAATTCTAAATGATTTTTAAGAGCCTTTAAATAACCACAGTCACTGTCTTCAACTCCAAAGAATGGAGATAAAGTAGGTCTGTCTAGGTTAAATCTAGCTTCTGTACAAAGACAAAACTTTGTAAGCATTGACATGGAGTAAGCTAGTGCCGCACACACTGAGCTACAGCCAACGTGGCTTGTAAGACCACTTAGCGCGATAATTTTCATAAGAAAAAATCTTTAGTTAAATATTTTATTGAGTTTTTTTGTTAGTTTTTTTGCACTTTTTTGTGCACAGGTGATTTTTTCGGTGGTGTGAAAATCGACATACTCGTCAAGCTCACAGTTGTTAGCTACAGCAAGAGCTACAACATCCGTTGGCAAGGATAGAATCTTGTGTGATTTTAAGTGTAGTTTCTTTAATTTAGGTTCAAGTTCAGATATTTCTCTAAGTGTCATATTGCCACCTAGTATCTCCTTAACGCTAAACTCTTCTTTCACAGCCATATACCTTATCATTCTGGTCCATTTATATTTTTAATATTATTTTTTTATAATTCTTGAGACTAGACGGTTTTATAATTATTGTTATTGATATATTTGTATATGTGTAATTTTAGTTATTTTTATAGGCAATGAAATAACTGCGCTATAGTAAACTAAAACACAGATCAAAGTTATAAAAAATCTTTTGTAAAATGCGTTAATCATCAAAATTGTGACGCAGTTAACGTGAAAATTATTGTTTACGGCACACTTTTGCGCAAAGTGAATATAGTACAGTAAAATATTCTATATTTAATCGGTTAACTTCACAAAAATCTTGAGTCTACTAAATATTTATTTGAATTCTAAGGTTTTTTTATGCTGTTTAAATTACATTCTCAATATCAGCCTACAGGTGATCAACCACAAGCTATAGAAAAGCTTGTAGATGGCTTTGAAAAAGGGGATAAGTTTCAAACCTTATTAGGCGTAACTGGCTCTGGTAAGACTTTTACCATGGCAAATGTAATTGCTAAGCTAAATAAGCCTACTATGATCTTATCGCACAATAAGACTCTTGCAGCCCAGCTATACGGTGAGATGAAAGAGTTCTTCCCAGAAAACGCAGTCGAGTATTTTGTCTCTTACTATGATTATTACCAACCTGAGGCCTATGTACCAGCTTCTGATACCTTTATTGAAAAAGATGCATCGGTAAATGATCATATTGATCAAATGAGATTATCGGCCACTAAAGCCTTAATGGAGCGCAAAGACGTAATTGTGGTGTGCTCTGTGTCCGCAATTTACGGTCTAGGTGAGCCAGAAACTTACTTAAAAATGATGCTCCATGTGTCTGTAGGTGAGCAAATTACACAAGAGCAAATTACCAAAAGACTATCTGATCTTCAGTACACCCGTAATGATTTAGGCTTTGAACGTTCTACTTTCCGTGTGCGTGGAGATGTAATTGACATCTATCCATCAGACTCTGATGGCTATGCAGTGCGTTTAGAGCTTTTTGATGATGAGATTGATAGTATTAAAACTTTTGATCCTCTAACCGGTGACACCTTACAAAAGTTAGCTCGTGTAACCATCTTCCCAAAAACTCACTATGTAACGCCAAAAACAGTTTTAGATAAGGCCGTAGATGAGATTAAAGAAGAGTTAAAAGAACGTTGTCAGTTTTTCTTAGAGCACAACAAACTTTTAGAAGAGCAAAGAATTCGTGAAAGAACAGCCTATGACATTGAGATGATCAATGAACTTGGCTATTGCTCTGGTATTGAGAACTATTCAAGATATCTAACAGGTCGTAAAGAAGGAGAACCACCTCCTTGTTTATTTGACTATCTTCCAAAAGATGGTCTTTTAATTATTGATGAGTCTCATGTGACCGTACCGCAAATTGGTGCGATGTACCGAGGCGATAGATCAAGAAAAGAGAGCTTAGTAAACTTTGGCTTTAGATTGCCATCAGCTTACGATAATCGACCTTTAACTTTTGAAGAGTTTAAAAAGTTACAGCCTAAAACTTTATATGTGTCAGCAACTCCTGCAAACTTAGAGCTTGATGAATCAAGTCAGGTGGTAGAGCAAATCATCCGCCCTACTGGACTTTTAGATCCAATTATTGAAATAAGACCAGTATCAACTCAAGTTGATGATGTAATGGGCGAAATTCGAGCTTGTGCTAAACGCAATGAGCGCGTTTTAATCACTACTTTAACTAAAAAGATGGCCGAGGAGCTTACAGCCTATTTAACCGAGCATGATATTCGCGTGCGTTATCTGCACTCTGATATTGATGCTGTAGAGCGCATGGATATCATCCGTGACTTACGTTTAGGTGAGTTTGATGCCTTAGTTGGTATTAACTTATTACGTGAAGGCTTAGATATGCCTGAGGTGTCACTTGTAGCCATCTTAGATGCTGATAAAGAAGGCTTTTTACGTTCTGCTAGATCTTTAATTCAGACTGTAGGTCGTGCTGCGCGTAATGTTAAGGGACGTGCCATTTTCTATGCTGATAAGATGACTGACTCGATGAAGGAGACTATTGATGTCACTTCACGTCGTCGTGAGCTACAAGAAAAATACAATAAAGAGCACGGCATTACTCCTAAGCAAATTCAAAAGAAGATTGTGGACATCATGGAAGTTGCCATCTCTGAGTCTGATTCCTTTAAGGTACCAGATGAAAAGCGCAAAACTCCAATGTCACGTAAGGCTTGGGAGAGTAAGAACACTACTCATCGCATGAGTGCTAAGGAAATTTCAAAACGTATTGATGTCTTAACTACTCAAATGAAAGATTTAGCTCGTGAGCTTAAATTTGAGGAGGCTGCTCAAGTTCGTGATGAGATTGCTGATTTAAAACAGGCCTTGATCTTGATGCCTGGTCTTGATGACGAGCAACTTCTTTAGTAACTTTTAGAAAAAATAAAGCCCCGAGATTGGGGCTTTGTTTATCAATAAGCGCACGTAAAACACCGTCGTTTACGGCGGTGATATAAGTGCGCGGTAAAATAATTTGACAACTCTGTTGTAAG
>ONCS01000003.1 GCA_900316375.1 uncultured Succinatimonas sp.
ACCTTACCTTACATGAACTTACATCACATCTGTACCCACATCTGGGGTATTAGCCTCTAAATCCTTGTTGATAAGTGCATTATCTCTATCTACCGTAATTAAAGCATTACGTGATTTAACAGACTCATCTACAATAGGATTTTCAGCTTTAGTATTTAAGGTTAAGGCATTAAATGGCACTATTTCAATTAAATCTTCACTTATACCAATATCAGTGTAAGCCTTTTTAAGCATCTCTGCACGATCTTTAGCTAAAGATACATTATCAGGTCCCTTACTCATATCATAAGCATAAGCCCTAATAGTGATCTTAGTAATATTCTTATCAAGCTTTAAGTACTCTAGCTGTTCATTAAGTAAGTTTAATGACTTCTCTGTTAGATTATGCTCACGTAACTTAAACACAAGTGGCATCATCCTAATATCATTAAAGTTTACCCTAATTAACTGTTCTTGACAGCTTAGATAATCTCGATATGCCTTTTTAAAGCCTAATGGTGATAAGGTTGGGATAATATTCTGACCTGCTGCTAACTTTTTGTCTGTATATGGCATTAAGATCTGATTGCCATGAGATAACTCTGATAAGATCTTCCAAGAAAGCGTAGGTCCTACATATGGATTAAAGCCTGGGAATAACTTTATCTTTCCTAATAGTTTTTCATTAGAGACTGACTGCCACTCTGGTTTTGTCGCAATAAATCTCATTACAGAGTCATCAGCTATACCTAACTTTGGATGGACCGTCATATTAGATCGTAGAGTCTTACCTGAATAGGTCATAAAGTTGACAATACCATAATCAGGTACACTGAATAATAGTGAGCACTTTAAGCGATTACTATCAGTTGTCCAAAGCTTTTTAGCCTCAGGTGAGATATTAGCTTGATATCTAATCTGAGCATGAGCAATACCAGTAAATACTGATACCGATGCTATTGCACAGGATATAGCTACAACTAAAGTTTTAATCATACAATTCTTCATAGTGCTTAATTTCTTATAGTTTAAAATCTTAAAAAGAGGGGCTAAGACTTAAAAACTAAAACTTAACTCTACTAAACTTATTTAAATTTGTGGCAATAATTGCCCAAAATACTGACAATACAACTCTTTTGTTTTTACTAGCAAATTTAATGCCATAAATGACAATCATAAACAACAATAAAAATACATTTACTCATTAAAATAAATCAAGATCATCATTCTCTTGAGATTTAGCAAATTCTTTTAATCTCAACTCTTCATCTTTAATTTGCTGTTTTAAACTGCGCTTTCTCTCAGATTCGATGCTACGATGTTCCTTAAGTCTATCTTTAGACTCTTGCAGTCTTTCAAGTTTAAAATCTGATAGCACCACTGTATCCAAATTAATTAAAGCTACAGCTTTTTCTACATCATCTAAAACTGCGTTAAACTCTTCTTTTAACACATTTTCCTTTAAATCAAAAGATACTACGCGATAGCCTTCTTTAAGTTTTTTATCTATAGCCTTTTTATCGATAGTCTTTTTGTCTGTAGCCTTTTTATCACTCTTTTCATTAGGACTTGCATCAACACCACTCTCTGTGTTTTGTGCTGTCCCTTGTGCTGTCTCTTGCGCTGTTTCTTGTGCTGAGTCTTGCTTAAATTCCCCATTACCTAGGAATTTCTCTTTTAAATACTCAACCACCTTTTTTAGATCAGCATCGCGGTATTCACCAATTAAATGGTAAAAGTCTTCTTTTTGATGATTACATACTTGATTATTACCTATTTGATCACAGCATCTTTGTGGATTGTCTACATTCAAATTCAAATCATCAAGTGGGATCTGACATTCATCATCAAGTTTTATCACAAAGCCGTAGACAATACTTACAACATGGTCTTTTCTCACGGCTCTGTAAACACATGACATCTTATAAGCGCCTACCATCAAAAGATTAGTATTAGTTAAGATCTTGTAAAAAGATTCTTTAAGCGCAATCGAGTTTTTTAAATAGCCATAGTGCTCATCAAAATTAACTGCGGAAAACAAAGGATCATCATCTTCTTGATCTTCTTGACCGTGATTTTCTTGATTGTTCCTTGGTTTACCTTGATTTTTCTTTAAATTTGAAAGTATTGAAAAAGCATCCCTTGCATCATAGGTAACCGACTTTGCATCAAATGACTCAACCTTATCTAAAAGGGCATAATAGCTATCAAAATGGTACAAGATATCTTTATAAGCATCTGATAAATGCGCAATTAAGTACCCCTCTTTTAGTTTATAAAACCCAGGCATTCTAAAATCTAAAGTTTTAGTGTAGAAAAGAGACTTTAAGTAATTGCCAATTTCGTATAAAGAGTTATACCTTTTGATACTTGATTTACAAGCATAGATATCCGACACGATTAAATGTTTTAAAAATAGTGATTTATCATTCCCACTTAAAAAGTCATACCATAGTGTCTTTAGCTTTGGATAATGAGCTAAATTAGTGATCAGCCACTCATGATCTTTTAATAAAAGCTTAAATGATGAATAGTAAGTCTTGTTATGACGTTTAGCTCTACGTCTTATAAACCTAACCTTTAAAGCATTAGCCTGATGCTTTTGTACAAAGTCATCTAGATAATGCTCATGACTAAAATCAAAAGTGTACTTATCTCCTAAGGTAGAAAACCTCACATCCGTTTTAAGTTTTCCTAAATCATGTAAAAAGGCAATGACAACTACGGATAACCTCAATAGTTTCATTTCATCATAATTTAGGTACAACTTATCAAAGCTATGACTAGTTTCTAGAATTCTTAAAGCATTAACAGCTACAAAGAGCGTATGCCTAAAAAGTCCTCCATTTTCACAGTCATGGAGAGCTTGTGAGGCAGGTGCTACTGAGCAAATTCTAGCGACAGTTCTAATTAAAGGAATGACATGAGCGTCAAAATCTTCATAAAAGAGGAGGAGGTTATCTTGAAGATCTGAAATTAAAAGACGGTTTTTATAAAGTAATTCATCAACACTATAA
>ONCS01000099.1 GCA_900316375.1 uncultured Succinatimonas sp.
ACACCTCTAGATGAAGATAGGTCTTAAGTAGCAATATTTAAGGTCTGATCTTCGAAGCCTCTCCCTTTAGGGAGAGGTTATTCACCATTGATAGAGTATTAAGGACTTAGCGTATGTATGACCAAGAAGTATATTTAGAACTTTGTGAAATGTTTAAGTATGGACATGAAATTGATTTCCAATATAAAGGTGCAAGGTTCAAGATAGAACCAAGTGATAAACCAATACTTCAAGAGCCTGAGAGTGTTAAAAGTTCTGTGAAGAATTGACTGGTAATTTACCAAAACGATCCTGAATATAAACCATTATTTGAAAAAGGACTTTGTGAGCTTTGTATTCTGTCTGAGGAGCAAGTGCAAGAGATGCTATCCGTACATTGTTTCTTTGGAAAAAGTTTTAATGAGATCTTTGCTAATTTAGAAGATCTCTATATATGGTGAAAGATAGAAAAATCAGAGGGCGTACAGAAGAAAGAAAAATTAAAATGCAAAAATTTAAAAAAGCACTTGCAACTTAGTAAATTATAAGTTAGCATAAGCTAACACGAGTTAACTAATACTAATTAAGTTTAGTATAGCAAGCAAATGACTCGTTTGCATGTGTTCTTTGAAAGGTGGTACGCCTTTTGTTTCGCGGCTTTGAGGTAAAACTTCAAGCCGCTTTCTTTTTTTTGTATGTACCAAAAGTACACATGCTTGCTAATTTTAGGCAATAAAAAACCTCGCATAAGCGAGGCTTCTTATTTGCAACTTTAAGACTAGTTCATAGCCTTGATTAAAGCTGCTAACTTGCTCTTATGACGAGCAGCCTTGTTAGTATGAACAAGGCCCTTGCAAGCTGCTCTATCTAGAACAGGCTCTGCAACAGCGAAAGCTGCCTTTGCAGCCTCTTTGTCACCTGACTCAACAGCTTTGATAACATTCTTGATTAAAGTGCGCATCTTTGAACGTGCAGCAACATTTTGCTGACGTGCTTTCTCGGCAATTACTACGCGCTTCTTTGCAGACTTAATATTTGGCACAGATAGCTCCTGAATTCACAAACAATTGCCACGTTACGTCAAATGTGGCACATAAATAATTGCAGTATTCTATCAAGATTTTTCACAAAATGAAAGTAGAACACCATAATTGACGCGATATTTTACAACAGTTTTTGCTTTTCACAATTAAAAGATCGCATTAATAAGCTAACTTGTTGTAAAAAATGAAGTTTTTTGTAATTAAGAATTTGTACAAGAAACCGTGCTTTTACTGTATAATTGATAGCTTAAACAAGTATGCGCACGCGCTTTTTGAAAGCTTTCATTATAAAAAACTAGGATAAAAGATTTTGAGACTAATTCGTTGTCTTTCCGACTTTAAAGGAACACCTAATGGTGTCGCTTTAGCTATCGGAAACTTCGATGGACTTCATAAAGGCCACATGGCAGTTATTGAGACCATGAAAGAAAAGGCACGCAAATATAACTTAGTGCCAGCTGTCATGATCTTTGAGCCTCAGCCTTTAGAGTTTTTCTCAAAGGATAAATCCCCAGCTCGCATCTATTCTCTTCGTGACAAGTTACTTGCTCTAGAAGTAGCTGGCGTGCAGTTAGTTTTTTGTATGAAGTTTAATGCTGAATTTGCAGCAATGAGCGCAGATGAGTATGTAATTGAACTTTTACATAAAAAATTAGGTGTAAAAAGCGTAACTGTCGGCTCTTTATTTAACTTTGGTGCTCACGGTAAATCTGATATTGCTGATCTTAAACGTATCGGAGCAACTGTTGGCATGGAAGCTAGTGCTATTGATGGAGTAATGCTCAATGATGAGCGTATCTCTAGTACTAGAATTCGTGATTTGTTACACCAAGGTAAGCTTGATTTAGCCAAAGAAGCCTTAGGTCGTTACTACTCAATGTCTGGTAAAGTGGTGCATGGTAATCAAATTGGCAGAACCTTAGGTTTTCCTACTGCTAATGTGAATATCAATCGTCGTATTAGTCCTTTGCGTGGTGTATATGCTGTAAAGGTATTATCTCCAAGTCTAGGTCTTTATGATGGCATGGCAAATTTAGGTTATCGTCCTACTGTAGTTCCAGGGCAGCAAAAAGCCATACTTGAAGTAAACATCTTTAATTTTCACCATGATATTTATGGTCAGAGCATTCGCGTGTTCTTTATTGAAAAGATTAGAGATGAGCAAAAGTTTGAAAATATTGACGTTTTAAAAGAACGCCTTTTAAAAGATCGTGAACTGATTAAAGTCGCTCTTTTAAAACGTAATTTCAAAGATTTTTAATCGTAATTTTGGTAGATAGGAAAAATGGCTGATTATAAAAGTACTTTAAACCTTCCAAATACCGCATTCCCTATGCGTGGTAACCTAGCTCAGAGAGAGCCTTTAATGTTACAAGACTGGGAGAAGCGTTGTCTTTATAAGAAAATTCGTACCGCTCGTGCTGGTGCTAATATGTTCATTTTGCATGATGGCCCTCCATATGCAAACGGCAACATTCATATCGGTCACTCAATTAACAAGGTTTTAAAGGACATTATTATTAAGTCAAAGACCTTATCTGGCTTTGATTCACCATATGTTCCAGGTTGGGACTGCCACGGTCTACCTATTGAAGTTAAGGTAGAGTCTTTAGTTGGTAAGCCAGGCGTTAAAGTTGATGCTGCAACCTTTAGACAAGAGTGCCGTAAGTACGCTAAATCACAAGTTGAAGGCCAAAAGGCAGGCTTTAAGCGTTTAGGTGTTATTGGTGATTGGGATAACCCATATTTAACCATGAACTACCAAACCGAAGCTGACACTATCCGTGCTTTAGGCAAGGTTATTGAAAACGGTCACTTCGTACGTGGTCTAAAGCCTGTTTACTGGTGTATGGACTGTCAGTCAGCTCTAGCTGAGGCCGAGGTTGAATACGCTGATGTTAAGTCAGATTCTATCTACGTTCGCTTTGCAAGCACTGATGATGAGAAGGTATTAAATACTTTTAATGCTAAAGGTCAAGGCGAAGGTCCTATCTCATGTGTAATTTGGACCACCACTCCTTGGACCCTTCCTGCTGACCGTGCTATCTGCATGAATGAGCAGTTACGCTACAGTTTGGTTCAAGTAACTACAGAACTAGGTAAAGAGCGCTTTATCATGGCAACTGATCTAGTTGAAACCGTGATGAAAGAGTGCGGTATTGAAGAGTACTCATTATTAGGTGAGGATGTTTCAGGTAAGGCTTTAGAGCTTCAAAAATTCCATCACCCATTCTTAGATTTTACTGTTCCTGTAATTTTAGGTGCTCACGTAACTCTAGAAGCTGGTACTGGCTGCGTTCACACCGCTGGCGGTCACGGTCTAGACGATTACAATGTATCTGTTAAATATGGTCTTGAGATCTACAACCCAGTAGGTCCTGATGGTTGCTTTAAAGATGATGTTGAGTACTTTGCAGGTCTTAACGTCTTAAAGGCAAATCCTAATGTAGTTGAAGTATTAAAGGATAAGAAAGCTTTAGTAAAACTAAAGGTAATTACCCACTCATACCCACACTGCTGGCGTCATAAGACTCCTGTTATTTTCCGTGCTACAGCTCAGTGGTTCATCTCAATGGATGCTAAGGGCTTACGCACACGCGCACTTGAGGAGATTAAGAGCGTAAAGTGGATCCCTGCTTGGGGCCAAAACCGTATTGAGGCTATGGTTAAGCAGCGTACTGACTGGTGTATTTCTCGTCAGAGAACTTGGGGTATGCCATGTGCTGTTCTAATCAACAACGAAACTAACGAAATCCACCCTGATACTCCTGCAATTATTGAAAAGGTTGCTAAGGCTGTTGAAAAAGACGGTATTCAGGCTTGGTGGGATCTAAAGGTTGAAGATTTAATTGGCGCAGAAGAGGCTAAGAACTACCATAAAGATCCAAACACCCTAGACGTTTGGTTTGACTCTGGCTCTACTCAGTTCTCTGTTGTTGATCAACGTCCTGAGTTTAATGGCCACAGCGCAGATCTATATCTAGAAGGTTCAGATCAGCATCGTGGTTGGTTCATGTCATCCCTAATGCTATCTGTTGCAACTAAAGATAAGGCTCCATACAAGCAGGTTCTAACCCATGGCTTCACAGTTGATGGTCAAGGCCGCAAGATGTCTAAGTCTTTAGGTAACGTAATTGCACCTCAAGAGATTGTTGATAAGCTAGGTGCTGATGTATTACGTCTATGGATTGCATCAAATGACTATACAGGTGACATGGCAGTAGATCACGAGATCTTCAAGCGCTCATCAGATGCTTACCGTCGTGTTCGTAACACTATCCGTTTCTTACTTGCTAACTTAAATGGCTTTAACCCAGCTACCGATATGGTTGAATTTAAGGATTTAGTAGAGCTTGATAAGTGGGCAGTATCAACTGCTTGCAAGACTCAAAAAGAGATCTTAAAGTGCTACGAGGACTACGATTTCCACAAGGTAGTTCAGTTACTTATGAACTTCTGCTCAATTGAGCTTGGCTCTTTCTACTTAGATATTATTAAAGATCGTCAGTACACAGCTAAAGCAGATTCTGCAGCTCGTCGTTCATGCCAGAGCGCTTTATATCTAATTGCTGAGGCTCTAATTCGCTGGTGTGCTCCTATCTTGTCATTTACTGCACAAGAGGCTTGGGAGGCAATGCCAGGTGAGCGTGATGAGTTCGTATTTACTTCAACTTGGTTTGATAAGCTACAAGAGTTAGATGAGGCTTCATCATTTAATTCTGATTACTGGCAGAGAATGTTAACCTTCCGTAACGAGGCTAATAAGGCAATTGAAACTGCTCGTAACAATGGCGTAATCGGTGGCTCATTAGAAGCTTGTGTCAAGATTTACACTAAGGGCCAGTTACTTGAGGACTTAAAGAAACTTGAGTCTGAGCTATGCTTCGTTTTAATTACTTCAAAAGCTGAAGTTGTTGAAGGTGAGGCTCCAGCAGATGGCTTTAAGTCAGATGTAATTGACTGTGGCTTTAGCGTAACTAAGTCAGAGGCTAAGAAGTGTGAGCGTTGCTGGCACTATGAGGATTCAGTAGATGCTGATCCTGAGTACCCAGGGCTTTGCAAGCGCTGCATCGAGAACATCAAGTCATCAGGTGAAGTAAGACACTTTGCTTAATTAAAATGACCTTGTTTGTTAAAGAGAATGGAAGCAAGTTCCTTTTATGGAGCTTGCTTGTAGTTATCCTTGATCAGATAACTAAATACCTAATCGTTGACTCTATACCTTTAAATGAAATTGGGTATAGAGTTACTCCTTTTTTTAGCATCATCCACGTTCACAATGAAGGGGCTGCTTTTAGCTTTTTAGCTCAAAGCGGTGGTTGGCAACGCTATTTCTTTATGTTTATTGCTATTGCCATCTCATCAGCACTTTTAATAGCTCTTTTAAGAACCCCTAAAGCACATAAGTGGACTTGTCTAGGTATTGCTTTAGTCATAGGTGGTGCTATCGGAAATCTAATTGACCGTGTAGCTTTAGGTCATGTTATCGATTTCCTGCTTTTTTATTTAAAAACTGATAGTTTCTTCTACGCATACCCTGCTTTTAACGTTGCAGATATTGCTGTGTGCTGTGGTGCTGCGTTGTTAGTGATTATTGGCTTTTTTGGAAAAGAGAAAAAATAGTGAGCTTTGAAGTATTACTAGCTAAGTCTCGCGGTATGTGCGCAGGCGTTGATAGAGCAATTCGTGCGGTAACTTTAGCTTTAGATTTGTATAAAGATAAAAAAGTTTATGTACTGCATGAGGTGGTCCACAATAAGCACGTAGTAGATGATCTACGCAGTGCTGGCGCTCATTTTGTTGAGACCTTAGAAGAAGTAGCACCTAATAGCGTTCTAATTTTCTCAGCTCACGGTGTGGGTATTGAAACCGAAAAGAAGGCTCATGATTTAGGCTTTACTGTAATTGATGCAACATGCCCTGTAGTATCTGCAATTCATAAAAAAATGAATAAGGCAGGTACTTTAAATCAAGAGGCTATTGTGATTGGTCACAAAGGTCATCAAGAGGTACTAGGTACTGTTGGTCAATACACAGGTAGCAAAGATAAACTTCATGTGATTTTAACTGTCGATGATGTGAAGGATCTAGAGATCGATGGGGACAATGCTTTCTTTGCAACTCAAACTACCTTAAGTGTTGATGAAACCCGTCAAACCGTCGAAGCATTAAAACAAAAATACCCTAATATTAAAGGCCCTAAGAGTGATGATACCTGTAGAGCAACTCAGGTACGTCAAAATGCAGTAGCACAATTAGCAAAAGAGTGTGATCTTGTATTAATCGCCGGCAGTAAGAACTCTTCTAACTCTAACCGCTTAAAAGAAGTAGCGGTCGTCAACGGCTCTCATGCTTACTTAATTGATGATAGTACTCAAATTGATTTATCTTGGTTTGAAAATGTCAATAAAGTTGGCTTAAGCGCTGGTGCTTCAGCTCCTGAGTACGTGGTAACTGAGATAGTTGAGTTTTTAGAGCAACATGGCGCAAGTTCAGTTTCTGAATTTGGCTTTGAATTAAAAGAAAAAAGCTTTAGCCTTCCAAAAGAGCTAGAGCAAATCTAAAGGTAAGACAAACTTAAATACCAACAGAAAATATAATTTGGAGATTTTTATGCAAGATTTTACAAAGTGCCTTCATGCAGGCTACAAACCAGGTAACGCAGAGCCAGAGGCAATGCCAATTTACCAAAGCACTACCTTTAGATATAACACTACTAAAGATATCGCTGATCTATTTGATTTAAAGACTGCTACTTACTTCTACTCACGTCTTGGTAACCCAACTTGTGGTTTCGTTGAGCAAAAGATTGCAGCTTTAGAAGGCGGTGTAGGTGCAATGCTTACCTCATCTGGCCAGGCAGCTACTTTAACTGCTGTTTTAACTATCGCAAAAGCAGGCGATCACATTCTATGCTCATCAACTGTTTATGGCGGTACCTTCAACCTAATGGCTGTTACCTTCAAGCGTATGGGAATTGAAGTATCATTCTTCGAGCAAGAAGAAACTGATGAGCAAATTCAAGCTAAGATTAAGCCAAATACTAAGGCAATCTTTGGTGAGACTTTAGCAAACCCTGCTTTAACTGTTTTTGATATTGAGCGTTTTGCAAAGCTTGCTCATAAAAACGAGATCCCTCTAATTATCGATAACACCTTTGCTACCCCAATTCTATGTAAGCCATTTGATTTTGGTGCTGATATTGTGGTTCACTCAACTACTAAATACATGGATGGCCACGCAGTTCAGGTAGGTGGTGTTGTAGTTGATTCTGGTAAGTTTGATTGGGCTAAATCATCAAAATTCCCAGAGTTTGTAACCCCTGATGATTCATACCATGGTCTAGTTTATACAGAGACTTTTGGTAACATGGCTTTCATCGTTAAAGCACGTGTGCAGATCATGCGTGATTTAGGTTGCTGTCAGTCAGCACAGGCTGCTTTCTACATCAATCAAGGTATTGAGACCTTACCATTACGTATTAAGCAACACTCAATCAATGCATTAGCTGTAGCTAAGCACTTACAAAACCACCCTAAGATTGAGAAGGTTATTTACCCAGGTCTAGAAGGCGATGCTTACTACGAGCTAGGCAAGAAGTACTTAAAAGACGGTTTATGCTCAGGTGTAATGTCACTTGTAATTAAAGGTGGTCGTGAGGCTGGAGCTAAGTTCATCGATAACGTAGTAATGGCATCTCCTGAGGTACACGTAGCAGACATTAAGACCTGCTTATTACACCCAGCTACTTCTACTCACCGTCAGTTAACTGATAAGCAGTTAGAAGAGTGCGGTATTGTTCCTGGTTTAG
>ONCS01000045.1 GCA_900316375.1 uncultured Succinatimonas sp.
GGAGCTAACACCTCTAGATGAAGATAGGTCTTAAGTAGCAATATTTAAGGTCTGATCTTCGAAGCCTCTCCCTTTAGGGAGAGGTTGTTATTCACGTTATCTCGTTTTAAGCTTTTAGTAAGTCTTAAGGCTTTCTTGCTATTAGTTTTATTTACTACAAGTTTGCTTTCACTAAATGCCTGCAAAGGCGAACCTTCAATTGAAGAAATCACCGCTTTAGTTAATCAAAAGATAGTCAAAGATGTCTTTAAAATTAAAGTTCCTGGCTTTGTAAATGTCATCAATGGTGTACCAACTATCGCTATTGCTGTTCCTTTAGATGATCCTCTTGCTGTAAATTCAGTGCACAAGATTTTTAATTCTGACTTTGGTTTTACTAAAACTGATGCACAGCAAAACGCAATTGCGGTAAAGAAATTTAAAGCAACTTTAAGCTTCTATGAAGCTTTGCAAAAAGGTAATCTTGTAAAAATTGAAAGTGGTGAGTTTTTCTGTACTACTTGTCATGAAGATTATTACGCAGGTTATAAAGTTACTTTAACTAAATTAGGCTTAGAAAGATTACGAGGTGGTGAGCCAATTGCCGAGCAAGGTCCATTATCTGGTGCTACAGGCTTTTTTAATATTGCTAATTATGAATTTAATATTGCTAATTATGAAGTAGATAAGATCACTGACATTAGCAAAATTGAAAATACTAATACATCTTTGGATGGTAGCTATGAGTTTAAGTTTACTAAGCGCTTAGTTAACATCGCGCCTAAAGTTACTCAAGAGATGGTCTTAGATTTACTTGAAGACAGTTTTTACAAAGTCTTTATCCATAACCGCGCCTAAAACATCGGCCTTTAGGCCGGTGATAAAGGCGCGAAAGCTATCTGTTACTCAGGAGTATTTTGATTTTCAATATACTGTTTAATAATCGATATAGGAGCACCACCACAAGAAGCTGCAAAGTAAGATGGAGTCCATTGAGCATCTCCCCAAAGTTTAGTAGCAATTGTCGGGTACTTGATTTTTCTAATAAGGTACGAAGAAGTACCTTTCAATCTATTAACTAATATTGTTATAGCAAGCTTTGGTGGATAGATAATTAGCAGATTAACATGATCTTGCTCCCCATCAAATTCAATAAGTTTGCAATCAAGATTATTGCAAACATTGGTAAATATAGAGTTAAGCTCATTTAGAATTTGTGCAGTAAAAACTTTCTACGATATTTAGTGACAAATACAAGGTGAACGTGTAAATTATACGTACAGTGACGTAAGTGAAAACATCTGATTTAAACATAGTCTTCAATAAGTAAACATGGCCAAGGCAAAGAAGAAAAAGAGCATTATTAAAAAGAAAGATGAGGAAAAAGACTTATATCTTTCTTTTAAATTTAAGCTCAGACCTACTAGGAAACAAGAGCAAGCTTTTACAAAGTTTGTTGGCCATGCTCGCTTTGTATATAACAACTTCATCTTCACTAAAAGAGAAGACTATGATGAATATGTAGAAGAGGTTGAATCTAGACTAATCTGGATGGAGGCTTCAAATGAAGAAGAAGCAAGGAAACTTACTTACAACCAATTCCTCAATAAGTATACCTACAATTATGCTTTAGATTATGCAAAGGAAAAATATCCTTTCTTAAAAGAAACACCAAGTCAGGCATTACAGCAAAAGTCTCAAGACTTATTCATCGCTTTTCAAAGGCATTTTGACCATATAACAGAATATCCAGTGCCAAAAAAGAAAGGGGTTCATGATACTTTTAGAATCCCACAGCATTTTGAATTCGATGAGAAGAACTCTCGAGTAAAATTACCTAAAGTGGGTTGGGTAAGATATCGTAAATCTAGAGACTTACCTACCAAAGCTAGTAGTATCACCATCATCAAAGAAGCTGATGGTTGGTATATGTCAGTACTATGTAATATGGGTAAAGCCCCTAAAACAGATAATGCTGATATGAGTACCGCCATTGGTATTGATATGGGAGTTAAAAGATTCTATACCACAAGTGAAGGTGAATTTGCTGAAGACTTACAAATCTTACTAAAACCTATTGATGAGCAAATAGTAAGATCACAAAAGAGAATTAAAAACAAAGTTCAAGGCTCAAAAAGACTTGCTAAAGCTTATAAGAAGCTAGCCCGCTTGCATAAGAAAAAAGCTAATATTAGAAATGATTTCATACAAAAAGCATCTACTCAGTTGGTCAAAAACCACGATGTAATCTGTGTAGAA
>ONCS01000231.1 GCA_900316375.1 uncultured Succinatimonas sp.
CCTTGCTAAACACTACTGTTTGAAAGCAATACCTATTTTAATGGCGGATCGGATAGTTGAGAACTGGGGTTATAGGGTGGTTACTATCAATTATCATGACCTGGAGCTTTGTCTTTGCAGCTGCCTTATTTGTACCTCATCCTGCGGTTATTGGTGCCGGTATTGTGGCCTCAATTATGGTAGCTTTAGGTGTGTCTTACTTTGGTACCCGCAATTTACAGTTATATGAGACTATTTCAAAGTCTAAGACTATCGGTAATGTCAATAAATTTACTGATATCAACTTTGACTTGTCGCGAAGTGCTGTTTTAATCTGCGGTGATGTCTTTATCGCACTTTTAATCTTTACTGTTCTCTAATTAAGTAGTCTTTAACTAAGATCTAAGACCTAAGATCAAGGCATTTGCAAGGTATTTAAGTAAATGTCTTGAATAAATTTTGTGTAAAGAAAATTCAAAAAACAGCTCATTCTTTGAGAATGTTTGCAAAAACTGACAAATTTTGTTGATTTTTCTTGCAAAAGTACGTGATAATGATTTGATTTAGTTTGTCCTTTCTCTTTGTCTAAAGGCAAGAGCAAAGCAAATTAACAAAAAATAAAAAACAAATATCAAACTTTAAACTAAATAAAAAGTTCTAGCAGTAATAAACTTGCTCTTAACAGAAATTTAAAGAGCAGAAAAGTAATTAAAAGTAACTGCTAAACATAATAAAAAAACTTAATACAACTAAACCTAGGAACACTTAGGTATTGTTTGTACTACAACTTACGTCTTGTTACGTCTTGTTACGTCTTGTAAAGGTATTGACTTAAAAGAGATAACGAGATCTTTGTAGTAAAGCTCATTGGTGTCAATAAAGATATATGGGCAGCTTAAATTTTAAAGCTCCAAGCTTTAAAGTTAAAGCATACCTTTGTGAATAAGAATTACATGGCCGATTCAATAAATACTAAGTTACTAACGCTCTTGCAAAGGGTGGGCATTCCTCCATCAGAGGTGAGCTGTAACTATCCACTTGTCGCCCATGTAAAATTTACCTTTCAATCAACTTGGCATTTTGAAGTAGGTGTTAAAGACACCACTATTCGCAATCCTACCGGCACTGAAAATGTAGTTGATGAAGCGGCTTTAGCTGAGTTTGAAAACTACAATCGCCAAGCTTTAAGTAAAGATAAAAAAGTAAAACGTGAGTTTTGCTCATCTCTAGAGGGTATGAGTGCTCAAGAGTTATTTAGACTAGGCAATAAGATTAACAAGCTCTCGATTCGCCGTGCTAAAGGTCGTTGTACTTGCCCTGAGTGCCGTGGCTCTAAACAAAGCTCTTGCCCAAATTGCTCTGGCTACGGTCAAATTCTCTGTCCTAGCTGTCAAGGCGCTGATGGCGGCTGCACAAGATGCCACAGAACTGGTTATGTAACTTGTCCTACTTGTCATAGTGAGGGCAGGGTAAACTGTCAAAAGTGCAGGGGCATGGGCGTTTTAATTGTTGAGCGTCATGTCTTTTTAAACGCAACTTGCATGTCTTTAATTACAACTGAGTATGACAAGGTCGATGATCTCTTTGTGCGTCCGCATACCGGTGTTTATAGCTATTGCTATGATGAGCTTTTAGGCGCTTTAAAGTACACATTGCAAGAGTCTGAAGAGAATCAAGAAGGGAATTACGTTTTAGGCTTTAAAGCTGAAGATGACGTGCAATATTTAAAGTTTGCCATCTCTGGTCAAAATCAAGTCTTTGAGTTTTACGCTACTAAAACTAATTGTGCTCCTTTAGATTTACCTAGAGTTTTAGATACAGTTTATTTCAATATTAAAAATAAGCTCTCAGATGCAGCTGTTGGCAAGACCATTTGCAAGATTGAAACAAAGATTGATGTTTTTAATATGCTGTGCAGAAACAAATTCTTTATGCAGATCTTGCACGGCTATGAGGCTGATTTTGATGCGGTAACCCGCATGCTCAAAAACAAGACCACAGTTGAAGATACCTACACTTCAAAGCGCTTTACCATGAAACAAAAGCTAGAAAGTATTTTAGCGGTGCGTAAAGAAGAGCTTTGCAATGTACTATCACGTAAGCTTATAGCTTCAACTGGGCATTTAATGTCTGAGGTCTTCGCAAGACAAAGTGCGATGTCACTAGTAGAGTTTATCTCTAACTTGAAGTTTAGACCCAAGCGCATTAGCCGTTATTGGAATATCGCAACCTTAATTATGTGGGCGATAACCTTATTTTTAGCTTTCTTATCACCAAGTGGTGGTGTGATGACCTCTTGTGTGATCTTAACTGTCATCGTAAGTTTTGTTACCTCATACTATGTAACTAAAAACTTAAGATTATTTGAAGTTATCTTGCGCTCAGGTGTGTTTAGGAACATTACTAAGTTTATTGACTTTAACTATGACATCATGCGAGCAATGATCATTGTCTTTGGTGTGTTAGTTATCGAATTTGTCTTAAATAACATCATTGACTAAGAAATTTTGTTTAAAATCTCAACTGTGATCTGCACTGCAGAATTTAGTCTTAATAAGAACGATTGTTATTAACAATTTTTCATCAAAAGCGCATATCTATCCTTAAAATCACTTCATTGAACTAAAATTTCGTAAGCGTTTTCGTCAATAATTCAATAAGTTACAGTCAAAAGTTAGCTTATACTAACTCTAGCGTGCCAAATCCCTTTAAAAATGGCAGATCTTTGTAAAATTGTGAGCTCGTCTTTACTTTATAAACTCAATTGTGAAAATCTCTATCAATTGCATAAGAATGCTATTTTAGGTACTTAATAAACCACTTTTAAAAACTTTAAGACCTAAAAATGAGTACAAAGCCTTATTCAATGCGCTTTAGCGAAAGTTGATAGTTTTTTATCAAATTATTTATTGCAAATTCCCTTTGTAAAAGTAATAACAGTCTATATAATTCATTTCGGCTTAACGAGCTAAACAAATTAAGTCTTAAAAAAGCTTAGACTTAAAACAATCTTTAAGACTAAACAAAAGTCTTTAACTAACTATATTGGAGTGATCATGAAAGAACAGTGGCGTGGTTTCAACGGTTCTCATTGGGTAGATGACGTAAACGTAAGAGACTTCATCCAGCACAACTACACCCCTTATGATGGCGACGAGTCATTCTTAGTAGGTCCTACCGATGCTACTAACAAGTTATGGGGCGAGCTACAGCAGTTACAACATCAAGAGCGTGCTAAAGGTGGCGTTCTAGATATGGAAACTGAGGTTGTATCTGGTATCACTGCTTACGGCCCAGGTTACATTTCAGCTGATAGCAAAGATTTAGAGAAGGTTGTAGGCCTACAGACTGATAAGCCTCTAAAGCGTGCTTTCATGCCTTACGGTGGTATTAAGATGGCTGAAGAGGCTTGCACCACCTATGGTTACACTCCTAATCCAAAATTCACTAAGATCTTCAACGAGTACCACAAGACTCACAACCAGGGCGTTTTCGATGCATACACCCCTGAGATGAGACTTGCTCGTAAGAACAAGATCATCACTGGTCTTCCAGATACCTACGGCCGTGGCCGTATCGTAGGTGACTACCGTCGTGTAGCTCTATATGGTATCGACTTCCTAGTAGCTGCTAAGAAGGCTGATTTAGCTAACTGCGGTTGCGGCACCATGACTGATGACATCATCCGTCAGCGCGAAGAGTTAGCAGACCAGATTAAAGCATTAAATGCTATGAAGGTTATGGCTGCAAGCTATGGCTTTGATATCTCAGCTCCTGCTAACAACGCACGTGAAGCTGTTCAGTGGTTATACTTCGGCTACTTAGCTGCTATCAAGACCCAGAACGGTGCTGCTATGTCAGTAGGTCGTGTATCAACCTTCCTAGACATCTATATCCAGCGTGATATTCAAGAGGGTACTTTAACTGAGTCAGAGGCTCAGGAGTTAATTGACCACTTAGTTATGAAACTACGTATGGTTAAGTTTGCTCGTATCCCTTCATACAACCAGTTATTCTCAGGCGACCCAGTATGGGCTACCTTAGAGGTTGCAGGTTTTGGTATGGATGGCCGTCACATGGTAACTAAGAACGACTTCCGTTTCTTACATACCTTAGAGAACATGGGCCCATCTCCAGAGCCTAACTTAACTGTGCTATATACTTCAAAGCTACCAGAAGGCTTCCGTAAGTATGCTGCTAAGATTTCTATCAACACCTCATCAGTACAGTATGAGAACGATGATGTAATGCGTCCAGTATGGGGCGATGATTACTCAATCTGCTGCTGTGTATCAGCAACTCAGACTGGTAAGGAGATGCAGTTCTTCGGTGCACGTGCTAACTTAGCTAAGGCACTTCTATACGCAATGAACGGCGGTGTTGACGTTAAGACCGGTATGCAGGTAGGTCCACGTCTACCTAAGATCACCTCAGAGATCTTAGACTACGATGAGGTTATGGCAAACTATGATATCGTTCTAGAGTGGCTTGCTGACTTATACGTAAACGTACTAAACCTAATTCAGTACATGCACGATAAGTACTACTACGAAGCAGCTGAAATGGCTCTAATCGATACCGATGTACGTCGTACCTTCGCAACTGGTATTGCAGGCTTCTCACACGTTGTTGACTCAATCTCAGCTATTAAGTACGCTAAGGTTAAGCCAATCCGCAACGAGAATGGTATTGCTATCGACTTCGAGACCGAAGGTGACTTCCCACGTTACGGTAACGATGATGACCGTGCTGATAAGATTGCAGTATGGCTATTAAAGACCTTCTTAACTAAGTTAAAGAAGCGCCACACCTATCGTAACTCAGAGGCTACCACCTCAATTCTTACCATTACTTCAAACGTTGTATATGGTAAGGCAACTGGTGCTCTTCCTGATGGCCGTAAGGCAGGTGAGCCATTATCACCTGGTGCAAACCCATCATACGGTGCTGAGAAGTCAGGCTTAGTAGCATCTCTAAACTCTGTTGCTAAGTTACCATATGAGTACGCATTAGACGGTATCTCAAATACTCAGACCATCAGCCCAGATGCTTTAGGTCACAATGAGCAAGAGCGTATCAACAACCTAGTTAACGTAATGGATGGTTACTTCAACCAGGGCGCTCACCACTTAAATGTGAACGTATTTGGTACTGAGAAGTTAATCGATGCTATGGAGCACCCAGAGAAGCCAGAGTACGCTAACTTCACTATCCGTGTATCAGGCTACGCTGTTAAGTTCATCGACTTAACTCGCGAGCAACAGCAAGACGTTATCGCTAGAACTTGCCACAAGGCTATGTAATCTAGAGATCTAGTTCTTGAAAATAGGGCGCCTTCGGGCGCCTTTTGTGTTTTTGGGCTGTATTGATCTTTAATATTCTCAATTTTCTGAAAATACATGGGGTAATTTCAAAATCTTAAGTTAATAAGCTTAACAATAAATTAGTAATTGTATAGAATTTAAGTATGAATTGAGGATTAAATATGGCTATCAACGATGCTGACAACATAGGCTTAGAAGATTTTTCAGAAGTAATTTCTGATAAGTATGCTTATTATGTAGATAAAACAAAATATCTTGAGAATGTCTTTGGTTCTTCTACAAAAGTCATGCTCTTTACAAGACCTCGTCGCTTTGGAAAATCGCTTACTATTTCCATGTTTGAGTATTTTCTGAAGATGAATTACTCAAATCCTCACAATAAATCAAAAGCCATATCACTATTTAAAAATTTAGAAATTTTTAAGAAAAAAGAATTTGTTCTAAATAATCTTGCTCAATATCCTGTAATCAATGTTTCTTTCAAGGAAGTTTCTTCTACTAGATCTTATGAAGAAGCTTTGGGAAATTTAGGAGATAGATTAAGTTCTATTGCAGACAGAATACACGCGGAGCTTTTTGGTAAATTTAGATTTGTTAACTACTTAAGATGGTTTAATCCCTTAAATTTGCTTATAAGGTATAAGCTTCAACAAATTCTCTATATAAACATTAAAAATTACGATCTTGAGAAAAAAGCCGTAATTATTAAAAATGGACTGGCAACCATAATTACAGCACTTAGCAGATATACAGGAAAAAAAGTAATAGTTTTAGTTGATGAGTATGATGTACCTCTAGCTAAAAACTCTTGTAGAGATTTTTACGAAGATTTTAAAACAGTATATGCAGCGATGCTATCTAATGCCTTAAAGACCAATTCTGATCTTAAAAAGGCTGTACTAACAGGCTGTATGTTAGTGGCAAAGGAGAGTATCTTTACAGGCTTTAACAATTTCTACTCAAGTGATTTTAATGATCCTGAATACTCAGAGTTTTATGGCTTTACGGAAAACGAAGTCAAGACAATGCTTAAACACTATGGTCTTGAAGATAAGTTTGATGTGTTTAGAGAATGGTATGATGGATATAACTTTGGTAAATCTCATATCTTCTGTCCTTGGGATGTGCTCAATTGTATACGAGATTTAAAAGCAGATCCTAATTGTGAATTAGACACTTACTGGGTTAACACCGGCAATGTTGATTTACTGCAAGAGCTGTATAGAAAAAATGCAGATAAATACTCAGATAAATTTCAACTATTACTTGATGGACAAAGCATAGAAGTTGAGCTAGAGAAAAACTTAAACTATCAAATGCTAAATGGTGATGTTAAAGAGAATTACTTTTGGACTGTCATGTATCTCACTGGTTATTTGACTCGTGATCTTACTAAAGAAAGCAAAGTCTTTTTAAAGATCCCAAATAAGTCTGTAAAAAGAGTGATTAAAAAGTTGCTTTCATGGTGTTTCTCTGTTGATAATCCTCAATTTGAAGCAAGAGTAAACCCTATTTTAAAATACATCAAAGATAAGCAAGATAAAGCTTTAATCACAACATTTGATAATTTACTTCTAAGATATGTAAGCGTATCGGATATTTCTTCAAGTGGACTAAAAGAGTATTTCTACCAAGGTTTCTTAAATGGAATTTTTTCACAAGTATGCAATACACTAGACTACTATTACAACTCAAATTCTGAATATGGCACTGGTCGTTGCGATATTACTTTTAAGATCCCTCCTGTTGAAGAAAATAAATTAGCAATCGGTGTTGTTATCGAAATTAAAGTAGCTGATAGTCAATCAGATCTTGAAAAGAAGGCTGAATTGGCCATTAATCAAATTAAAGAGAAGCAGTACGCGCAAGGTTACTTTGTTAAAAACTTAGTTAGTGAAGTTGTAATGATTGGTGTTGCTTTTTATAAAAAATCTTCATTTGTGAAGATTGAAACGATGAATTAGTATGTCTTGTGAAATTCATATGTTTTTCAATGTAGCCAATAAAAAAAAAGCTTAACTATGAAAAGGATCCCTATTGGAGCAGACGATTTTAAATCTTTAATTTTATCTTGTGGTTATTACGTAGATAAAACTAGATTCATCAAAGATCTCTTTGACACAGCTTTGCTAGTTAAAGTGCAACTTTTTACAAGACCACGTCGATTTGGAAAAACTCTTTTCTTATCCTTACTTAAAGCTTTTTTAGAGCCAAACTATAAAGATAAAAGTGATTTATCTGAACATGAAAAGATTTTTAAAGATTTAGATATTTTCAAAGATAAAGAATTTTGTGATGAGTTTATGGGAAAGTATCCTGTAATCTCACTAAATCTAAAAGAAGGATACTCAACAGCTTCCTATGAAGACTCTTTAACAAGACTTAAAAGTGCGATGTCAGATTGCGCTACAAAATTGTCTTTTTTAAATGTTCTTCCACTAAGTACTTACGATAGACAATCGTATGAATCTATCAAAAATAATGACTTTACAGTTACAAGTTTAAGGGGAGTTCTATAAATTAAATTTGGTAACCCCCTTTGATCTTTAAAGAAAAATTGTTGATTTTGAGAGCAAAGGATCAAAATAAAAATGGCTTTTTTGCTATTATTTAATCACCA
>ONCS01000097.1 GCA_900316375.1 uncultured Succinatimonas sp.
CCTCTAGATGAAGATAGGTCTTAAGTAGCAATATTTAAGGTCTGATCTTCGAAGCCTCTCCCTTTAGGGAGAGGTTATTCACCCTTTATTTTACTTGCACTGTTTTGGTATTAATCAGTATTAATACATCTAATTGCAAATTCTTCTTAATTAACAATAAGTTAATAAATTCTTAAAGTACGTCAAAAAATTTTGTAGAAATTTTTCAAAAAAGTTTAAAGTTTTAAAATCTTAAGCCGTTAATGAATACAGATGGAAGAGTAATTTTACTTTTCTATTAGGAGAGAGAAAAAGAATTTCCTCGTAAGAGGAGGCTAGCTATGAGCGATATTAACTTAAATACTAATATTACCAATGTAGCTCAAAAACCTTTTGTAGCATCTACAACTGCAAAGGATGTTAGCGGTAGTGCCGATGATAAAACCATAACTACAAATAATGATGAAAAAGTAGTATCACAAAATACTAAAGTTTCGTCTGTTGGCACCGATAATGTTGATGATCAAGTTAAGATGCCTAAGGTTAGTGAGACCTTAGAAAAATCTAAAAAAGAGAAAGAGCTTTCAAGATATTTACAAGAGCGCAATCAGGAAATCGCGCAGGAGCGAATGAATGATTTAAATCGCCAAAATATCGGATTGAATTTCTCTATTGATAAACAATCTGACAATACTATTGTCAAAGTAACCGATTTAAATACCAAGAAGCTGGTGCGTCAAATTCCATCTGAGGAATTCTTAGAAATGTCTGAAAGACTTAAGAAGTACACAGAGCAGAATGCATCAGATGAGGTAAGTTCAAGAGATACTAAAGGTATTCTCTTTGACGAGCAAGCTTAAAATCAAACTTGTATTATTAGGCTCCTAAGTGTTCGCATGAAGGAGCCATTTTTTTATCCAAAATTTCTATTCCCCAAAAATATAATAATTACATAAATGGGGAATAGAGTGCTAAAATGACTTGGTATCAGTTTTTTAGGAGTTTTGTATGAAGCTAATTCATAGATCTTTGTACTTACAAAAGCTAATTGACGTCATCGGAACTCCCGATATCAAAGTAATTACTGGCGTTAGGCGTTCTGGTAAGTCTAAGCTACTTGAAGCCTTTAAGGATTACATACAAAAAACTGATGCTAACGCTAACCTCATTCACGTTAACTTCAACTTACTTGAATTTCAGAGTCTAACTACTTATGAAAAGCTTAATTCGTACGTTGAATCAAAATTTGTAGAAGGGAAGAATAATTTTGTACTAATTGATGAAGTACAGATGTGTGAGGGCTTTGAAAAGACCATCAATAACCTGCATGCTCTTGAAAAGTATGATCTTTATATTACAGGCTCTAATGCTTTTCTTTTAAGCTCTGACTTAGCTACATTATTTACTGGTCGTACCTTTAAACTTGAGATTTTTCCTTTCTCTTTTACTGAGTTTTGTGAATACTTTGAGTTTACAAATACCGATACATATGCAGCCTTTGATAGATATCTAAAAGAAGGTGGCATGGCAGGTTCATACCCATACAAAGATTTAGAGAATAAGTACAATTATATTGAAGATGTCTTTAAAACACTGATAGTTAGAGATATAAAGCAAAAATATAAAATTCGCAATCAATCGGTAATGGATAGCCTTGTAGATTTTCTTATTGATAATGTCTCAAACCTTATTTCCTCGCGTAATATCGCAGATACTTTAGCTATATCTAAAGTAAAAATTGAGCACAAGACTGTTGCTAAGTACCTAGATTACCTCTGCAACGCCTACGCCTTCTATAAGATCAAAAGATACGATATTCAAGGTAAGAAATACCTATCTACAAGCGATAAATACTACTTAAGTGATCATGTCTTTAAATACGCCATCTTAGGTAATAAAAATCCAAACCGAGGTCGCTTATTTGAAAATATTGTGGCAATAGAGTTGCTGCGACGTGGTTATGAGATCTATGTTGGTGTTCTTTATAAAAAAGAAATAGACTTTGTGGCAATTAAAAGAGATGAGAAAGTCTATATCCAAGTAAGTGATGATATCTCAAGTGAAGAGACATTTGAGCGCGAGGTAAGTCCATTACTTAAGATAAAAGATGCATATCCTAAAATTGTCATTGCTAAGACTAATCAAGAGAAATATCAATTTGAAGGCGTGCAGATCTTCGATATTGCGAATTGGCTTTTAGGTGAAAAATAATTATTCCCCAAAAATATAAAAAACACAAAAATGGGGAATAAGATTTTAACTTGTTCAAAATCACGCTCTATCAAAGATCGAATTTCTTTTTCACTTAAAGTTTTCTATAATCTGTCGATACTATAATTAAGAAAGAAAAATTAAGTATTTTTGATTGCAGGAGATCAAATGTACGGACGTAATTTAAAAGCATACAAGCGCACCAACCTTGAAGCAGAGCTATCAGTTGCCGATCCTCATCGTGTGATTCAAATGATGTTTGACGGCTTAATTGAGCGCTTATCTCAAGCTAAAGGTGCCATACTTCGTAATGATTACGAGTATAAAGCTAATCGTATCAATAAAGCAGTAGGTATTATCAACGGTTTACAGGTAGCTTTAGATAAAAATAAAGATCCTCAGTTGTTTGACAGAATGTACGCTCTATATGACTACATGAAGACTCTATTAGATAAAGCTTCTGTTAGCTTAGATGTAGCCCCTATTGATGAGGTAATTAAGTTAATCACTCCTATTAAGCAGGCTTGGGATAAGATCCCTCAAGATGTAAAAGATAAGACTAATCAGGAAATTTTAAATTCACCTGATTATTAGTTCTCTTTAAACTAAAGAAGGCGGTCCACATGGTTACCGCCTTTTTTGTTTGTTGCTTTACTAATAAAGCA
>ONCS01000217.1 GCA_900316375.1 uncultured Succinatimonas sp.
ACAGCCTCTTAAAGATTTATTAAATGAGCTGGGATTAAAGTGGTGCCGGTACTTTTTATCTAAAACGTATCGACCTTATCAAGTCCCTTTGTTTGGATCTTAAAAAAAATTGGAGATCTGTGAGCAGGAAAATAATTACTTAAGTTTACTGCTCACTGTCAGTTAAGATAAGAAATTTGCTCAAATTAAGATTTAAAAGCTGTGCTACAATCTTACAAATGCAATTTTTAAGGAAAGAATTATGAAGATCACTAAAGATACCGTTGCAACTTTAAGCTACACCGTAACTGAGACTAATGGTAAGGTTGTAGGCAGAACTGAGCCTGGCGAGCCAGTTACCGCTTTAATTGGTCACCGCTTTTTAATTAAAGGCTTAGAAGAAGCTTTAGAAGGTCATGAAAAAGGCGATGAGTTTGCTATAACCTTAGAGCCAAAAGATTCTTATGGTGAGCGCGATGAGAAGCTAGTTCAGACCATCGATAGAGCATTATTTGGTGACTTCCCTATTGCTGTAGGTAATGTATTTGAGGCTGACTCTAACAATGGCCCAATGGCTGTTGTCATTAAAGAAATTCGTGACAATGAAGTTGTAGTTGATGGTAATCATCCACTATCTGGCAAGATCTTAAACTTCTTAATCGTAGTTGAAGATGTTCGTGAAGCAACTGAAGAAGAGATTAAGCACGGTCACGCTCACGTAGGTGGTCACTGCCCATCTGAAGGTCATGAGCATGGTCACTGCTGCTGCGGTCATCATCACCATGATGAAGATGGCGATGAGCACGAGCATCACTGTTGCCACCACCATGATCACGACGAGGATGGTGAAGAGCATGAGCACCATTGCTGCGGTCGTCACCACCATGATGAAGATGGTGAACATGAGCATCACTGCTGCTGCAAGCACAAACACGATCACGAGTAATCGCTAAAAGATTAGATTTAAGGCTCCCTCGTGGAGCCTTTTGCAATTTTTAAAGAGAATACCACATGAAATTTATCATTCGCTTATTTCCTGAAATCTCCATTAAAAGTAAGCCTGTTCGTAACCGCTTAATTCGTCTTGTAAGACAAAACATTGTTAATGTTTGCAAGCATCACAAAGTTGCAGTTAATGCCTTTGCTCAGTGGGATAAGATTGTGGCTATCTTTGGCAATGAGGAAAATCCTTGCACTAAAGAAGATGCCATTAAAGAGCTTTCAAGAATTCCTGGTATTCACTCTTTTATGGAAGTAAATGAATATCCATTTACTACCTTAGATGATTTATTTGACACCATTAAAGATATCGTAGGCCCATCTATTGAGAATAAGACTTTTGCTGTGCGTGTAAAGCGTAAGGGCATACATGAGTTTAACTCTCAGCAAGCTGAGCGCATCATAGGTGGTAAGTTTAAGGCAACTTTCCCAAATAAAGGTGTGTGCTTAGATAACCCAGAGGTGATGATCCATCTTGAAATTGAGCATCAGACTGCTTATCTATCAGGTGAGAAGTACAGTGGCTGTGGTGGTTACCCAGTAGGATCACAAGGCGATGTGTTCTCACTTATCTCTGGTGGCTTTGATAGTGGTGTGTCAACTTATAATATGATCCACCGTGGTTGCCGTGTAAACTATTTATTCTTTAACATGGGCGGTACAGCTCATGAGATTGGCGTAAAACAAGAAGCTTACTTTATCTGGGATAGATTTGCTTCATCTCATCGTGTGAAGTTTGTAACCATTCCTTTTGAGCCAATTGTAGGTCAGATCTTAGAGAAAACTCACCATGGTGTACGTGGTGTAATTCTAAAGCGAATGATGATGCGTGTAGGCTCTTTAGTTGCTAAGAAGTTTGATGCTGAGGCTCTAGTCACCGGAGAAGCTCTAGGTCAGGTATCATCACAAACTTTACGTAACTTAAAGCATATTGATGATGTCTGTGATGACGTACTTTTAATCCGTCCTCTAGTCACCTCTGATAAGCAAGATATTATTGATAAGTCTCGTGAAATCGGTACTATCGGTTTTGCTGAGTCTATGCCTGAGTACTGCGGTGTGATTTCAGATCATCCAAATGTATGTCCTACTGCCTCTTTTGTTGAAGAAGAGGAAGCTAAGATGGATTCTGGCCTTGTAGAGCAAGCAGTTGAAAACGCTAGCGTTGTCGATATCATGGATATTCCAAATGATACTTCAAAGCTTAAAACTGAAATTGAGATTGTATCTAAGCCTGGCCGTCATGACATCGTTTTAGATGTAAGAGCTCCTGATGATGTTGAGAAGAATCCTTTAAAACTTGAGGATAACACAGTCATCACCATGCCATTTTATAAGACAGCAAGTGAGTTCCATAATCTTGATCAATTAAAGACTTACTCACTATATTGCGATCAAGGCGTGATGAGCACTATGCTTACTAAGCAGTTAAAAGAAAAGGGATATCACAACGTACGTGTGTGGAGACCTGAAGAGAACAAGTAATGGTGTTTTCTAATTAGAATCTTAACAAAAGCCCGAGACTAAAAACTTGGGCTTTGTTTTGCTTATCAATAAACTATCTTTGAACATCACCTATCTGTCAAGAAAAATAGGAACAACCGTTTGAACTTGCGCATATCGGCTGTCAGCTAATTTGCTGTTTAGTGCTTGCTGCTCAGAAAAATTTTGAAAGTTTCTCTCAAAGAGCTCCACCATCTTAGGATCAACTTTCTCACCAACTCTATTCTGAAGCGCTTGTTGGGCGTTGTTTTCAAAGAATTTCAATGAAAGAGCCTTGTCATGCATATTAGAAAATTCAATTCCCATGAAGCACCTCTTTTGTTTAAAAAAATAATCTCTTATTATTGAGTATAGGTGAGCATTTTGGTTTTGCAAGTATTCTTAAATTACCTTGTATGTCCTATAATACGAGTAGGTATGTAAAGGATTTTCCATATGTTCATTGATGTCAAAAATAATGTTTTTAAAGCAAGTGTAAATGGCACGTACGTAGATAAAAGTGAGCTTATTGCTGATTTAAACTCACTATTAGATAATCCTCGTCGCTTCTTGCTTTTTTCAAGATCAAGACGTTTTGGAAAAACTTACACCATAAGAATGCTTAATGCTTATTACTCAAAAAGATGTGAGAGTAAAGAGATCTTTGACAAGCTAAAAATTGCTGATGATCCAACCTATTTAGAAAATCTTAACAAGTACAATGTTCTATGTCTTGATATGCAGTGCTTTGCATCCTCTCAAGATAAAAATGGACACAAATACCTAAGTAATCTGCACGAGAAGCTTACTCAAACCTTAGTTAAAAATTTTCCTTTGGCATTTAGTGGTCCTATAAAAAACGACTTTCCAGAAGCTATAAAACAAGTCTACGATACCTACAATGAGCAGTTTATTGTCCTTGTTGATGAATGGGACTACGCTTTGCGTGTCTATCAAAATGCTGATATTACCAAAGAGTATGTTGATCTCTTGCGCTCACTATTTAAAGATGAAAGCTGTGCTGGTTGTTTCTCTTTAGTTTATATGACAGGCATTCTTCCAATTAAGCGCTATGACACTGAGTCATCACTTAATAATTTTAAAGAGTACACAATGGAATCTCCTGGTAAGTATGCAAAGTATTTTGGATTTACTGAAGGTGAAGTACAGAAGCTTTGTTTAGAACATAACTTATCCTTTGAGCTTGCTAAGATTTGGTATGACGGCTATAAGTTAAACGGCATTGATATCTATAATCCAAACTCAATTATGGATTTAATTGAGAGTGGTGAGTATAAAAGCTATTGGTGTAAAACAGGTAGTTTAGATGTTGTCACAGAAGCTTTAAAATTAGATGTCGGCAATGTAAGACAAGATTTAGTGGCTTTATTAAGTGGTGCTGAAATTAAGCCAATCAATTTTGCTAAATATAATAGCGATATTAAAAATCTAAAAGAAAGCAATGACATTTTAGCTTACTTAGTCCACTTAGGTTATCTTGCTTACGATAATCAAAACAATCGTGTGTATATTCCAAACAATGAAGTACGCCTGGCAATCGTCGATGCGTTAAAAATTGATAATTCAAAGTTAGTAATCGAAAAAATTAAAGACTCTGAATCCTTTATAAAAAGTTTGCTAGCCCTTGATGAAGAAAAGGTTGCAGCCTATATTGAGAAAATTCATAACTCTAATGTCTCAATCTTAACCTACAACAATGAAGTTGCTTTGAGATATGTTGTGATGATGGCAATGTTCTGTGCTGATGACATCTATCAAAATGCTTTGCAAGAGCTTCAATCAGGTAAAGGCTTTGCTGATCTTGTCTATGTTCCTCAAGTGCAAATGTCTGCAGCATATCCTAGTTTAGTTATTGAACTTAAATGGAATAAAGATACACAAACAGCTTTAGATCAGATAAAAGAAAAACAGTATGCAACTGCGCTAAAACAAACTGCAAAGGAGTGCTTACTAGTTGGTATTAACTATGATGTAGAAACCAAGAAACACTCATGCAAAATTGAGAAAATTAAGCTTGACGTTGATTTTCAATAATTTTCTCTCTTAAATCTTACATTAAAAAAAGCCCGAGACTAAAAAATCTTGGGCTTTGTTGCGTATATTACAAAAGTTAGCGATCAAACTCTAAAGCATCTGCAGCGCCTTCATCAACTAACTTACCATTTTCAACCACTAAACGGCCATTTACAATGGTGTGCACATTAGAGCAAGAGAAAGTATCTCCTTCAAATGGTGACCACTTGCACTTTGAGGCAATTACATCCTTAGTAACTTTTGTGCCATGGTTAGGATCAACAATTGCTAAATCTGCAAAGTAACCTTCAGCGATACGGCCGCGGTTTTTGATATGGTATCTGTCAGCCACATTGCTTGCCATAACTTTAGAGATGGTCTCTAAGGTCACTTCCTTACGCTTCCATAAATCAAGCATGGCTAAAAGAGAGAACTGTACAGATGGCAGACCTGATGCACACTTAAAGTAAGTACCTGATTTTGCTGCAATGTCATGTGGAGCGTGATCGGTACCTACGGTAGTTAAAATGCCATCTTCAAGTGCTTGCACTATAGCAAGTCTATCCATTTCAGTTTTAACTGATGGATTGCATTTTAAATAAGCGCCTTTTTGCTCGTAGTTAGCCTCACTAAAGTATAAGTGTGGAATACAAGCCTCACCTGAGATTTGACGAGTTACGACATTACCAAAACGCAAGGACTTTAATATCTCAACTTCTTCTTTAGTTGAAATGTGCATGATGTGAATACGTGCACCAGTCTTTTTAGCAATTTCTATAGCAAGCTTTGTAGACTCTATACAGCAATCGCGGTTACGGATAATTGGGTGCATAGAAAATGGTACATTATCGCCATAGGTAGCTTTAGCGCGCTTTTCATTTTTTAAAATGGTAGCAGTATCTTCACAGTGTAAAGAGATGATAGTACGTGCTGATTCAAAGACGTTAACTAGCTCTTCATACTTATCTACAAGTAGGTTACCAGTAGAGCTACCCATGAAAACTTTGATACCTGCAATCTCTTTTACAGGAGCATTTTTAATCTCCTCTAAATTGTCATTGCTAGCTCCTAAATAAAAGCCGTAGTTAGCAACAGAGTCTTTAGCAGCAATTGCCTTTTTCTTATTTAATAAATCCATGGTGGTAGTAGATGGATTATTATTTGGCATGTCTAAATATGAGGTGACACCACCTAAAACAGCTGCACGAGACTCTGAGTAAATGGTAGCTTTTTGCTCCATACCAGGCTCTCTAAAGTGCACATGCTCATCGATGATGCCTGGGAAGACTAAATACTCATGACAATCGATTACTTTTGCATCATCACAAGATATATCTTTAGCGATTTTTTCAATGATTTTGTCATTTATCAGCAGATCGTTGCGTATAATACGATCTGGAGTGACTAAAACAGCATTTTTTAATAGTAGCTTTGACATGGTAGGCTCCTTTCAAACTACAAATATTTTAGCCTAAAAAGAGAATTTTCAACATGAACGATTATGATAATTTGTTTAAAGCCAGATTTACTTTAAAAGATGTAACCATTCACAACAAAGAGCGCGTGTATAAACACTTCTTTGCAATCGATGATTACACCTTATCTTACAAAAGATATGATGGTAGTGAATCAAGAACCTTTGTCCGCGAGATCTTTGAGCGTGACGCTAACGCAGTAGCTATTTTATGCTATGACAAGAACACCGATGAGATTGCTTTAATTGAGCAGTTTAGACCAGGTGCCCTAAACGATCCTGTAAGTCCATGGCTCATTGAGATTGTAGCTGGCATGATTGATAAAGGTGAAAGCGAGGTACAAGCTGCTATTCGTGAAGTTAAAGAAGAGATTGGCGTAAGTTTAACACAAAAACAATTAGTTAGAGTTACTGCTCAATACCCAACCCCAGGTGGAGCTTCAGAGCTTACTACTTTATTTATTGCCGATACTGATTTAAAAGAACTTGAAAAGCATGGCGGTTTAGATACTGAAGGTGAGGACATTCGTGTATTTAAAGCTCCTTTAAAGGCTGCTTACGAGAATGTCTTAAATGGCCGTATTCATAACTCTGTAGCTATTATTGGTATTCAGCACATGATGCTTGAAAAAGACAAAGTTTTGCAAGCGTTTGCAAAATAATGACGTACAGGTCACAAATTTAGAAATAAATTTCGACCACTCCTTCTTAAATCATCCATAATGTTCGGTTAACTTACTTATTTTAAAAGAAAAATAACCGAACATTGTTCAATCTCACCATATTGGTTCAATCCTAAAAAGTGGGTGTTGTCTACAATTTTTTTTTCTAACGTTTTAGTAAAATCTAAAGTACACCTTTATACACTTATTTATAAAAATACTTAATTAGGATAATCGAATCACCATGGCACCGCGCTATTTAAAACCGCAGTTAATAGACGACACTGTCAATGTCTTACAAATCTCTGATTGTCACTTGTTTGCTGACAAGAGTAAGTCATTGCTTGGTGTAAATACTTATGACAGTTTCTGCGCAGTAATCGATGAAATTAAGGCTCAAAACTTTAATTATGATTTCATCGCTTTCACAGGTGATATTTCTCAAGACTATTCTGTAAAATCCTATGAGCATTTTGCTGAAATTATCAAAGTATTAAATAAGCCTGTATTCTTCTTGCCAGGTAACCATGATGATGGTCCTTTAATGTATAGGATCTTTGAAAATTTAGGTGTGAATATTGCAAAAAACGTGATCACTCCTAAGTGGCAATTTATCTTTTTAAATTCTGAAGTGTATGCTGTGCCTCATGGCTGGATAGAGCGTCGTCAATTAGATTACGCAGCTTTCTGTGGTAGACGAAGCCCTGATCAGCATGTAGCAATCTTAGTTCATCACATGCCCCATCTTGTGCAGTCAGCTTGGCTTGATACCCAAACTATGCACAACTTAGATGAGTTTAATACCTACATTCACCGTATCCCTAATGTAAGAGCGGTAATTACAGGTCATATTCATCAAGAATTTGATGTCACTGAGCGCGGCATTCGTTATATTGCAACCCCATCAACTTCAATTCAGTTCACTCCAAAGTCAAATGACTTTGCGCTTGACAGTGTAGGTCCTGGCTGGAGATATCTAAGCTTTAACCCTGATGGCAGTATCGATACTAAGGTATATAGACTAAAGAACAATCCATTTGTACCTGATACTGATGTTTGCGGATATTAGTGACAAAGCCTTTGATTTCTCTATCAATTTGTACTTAAAATCATCAATTTGTATTAAGATAGGTCTAATTTAGTAAATTAGGCCTTTTTTATTATGAAAATTGCGTACATCCACGGCTTTCAATCAAGCTCTAAAGCTAAAAAAGCTACTATTTTAAATACCGTCATCTCAAAAGATTTTAAAGACATCTCTTTTATAGCCCCTGACTTTCCTGATAATTTTCAAAAAGCTTTGTCATCTCTTGAGGACTTTGTAGAAAAGTCTTTAAAAGAGGATGAGCTGTGTTTAGTTGGTAGCTCTTTAGGTGGCTTTTTATCAATTCTTTTATCGATGAAATATAACCTTAAAGTTGCTTTAGTAAATCCTTGTTTATATGCAAGTAAGTTCTGCCTTGATAATAAAATCATTGGAGTTGAACTAGAAAACTTTGATACTCACAATAAGTTTGTAGTAACCCAAGATGACATTGAATTTATCAAGACTAAAGAGGCTACTTTAAAGGACTTTGATCAAAGTAAAGCTATAGTCTTTTTGCAAACTGGGGATGAGGTTTTAGATTACACCTACTCTCAAAACTTCTTTAAAGGTTGTGAAGTGTTAGTACGCGAAGGTGGCTGTCATGGTTATGATGGCTTTGAAAAAGAAGTGCCTACAATCATCGATTTTTTCAAAAAGGCTTAACTTAAGTTTTAGATCCTATTTTTAAGCTAAGTATTAAATAAGATAATAGCTAAAAGTTTGGAGAGAATATGCGAATTTTAGTAGTAGAAGATGATACTTTAATTTCTAAGGCCATTGAAAATGGTCTTAAGTCTCAAGCCTATGCTGTAGATTGCATTATGGATGGTAATGAGGCTTTATACGCCCCTAAAGATATTAGCTATGACTGTATCTTATTAGACTTAGGTTTACCAGGTATTGATGGGGTAAAGCTCTTATCAACTTGGCGCAAAGAAGGAATTAACACTCCTATTATCATTATCACCGCACGTGATGGCTTAGATGATAGAGTTCAAGGCTTAGATATTGGCGCTGATGATTATGTGGTCAAGCCTTTTGATTTAACTGAGCTAATAGCCAGAATTAGAGCAGTTACCCGTAGAAGTTCAAAATCTAATGATGTGGTCTCATTATCAAATGGTGTTTTATCTTTAGATCCTCTAACTCATGAAGTTAAAGTTAAAAATGAAGATGAAACTACCTCAACAGAGCTTTTAACCTCTCGAGAGTATGCGCTCTTAGAGGCCTTATTGCGCCGCCCTGGGGCTGTACTCTCACGTGAAACCCTTGAAGATAAGATCTACTCTTTTGGTGAAGAGGTTGAGTCTAATGCCATTGAATTTATTATCCATAACTTAAGAAAGAAAGTTGGAGCTAGCAACATTAAAAACGTTAGGGGTGTAGGTTGGAAAGTCGTCAAAGGAAACTAATTCGTTCCCTTCGCTTTAAGCTCTGCCTAGTTTTAGCCTGTATTGGTATTTTATATACAGGCTTTAGTTGCTATCGTGCTTATCATAAGACCATGGAATCAATTGGTTTTTATGTCGACGAGGAGTTAGCTCAGATTGCAAGCGTGGTTGTCAACTACGATATGATCTTACCTAAAACTTGGCAGGCACCATCTTTTAAAAGAAGAATTTTCAAAGCAATGAATGGGCATATTATGCTAAGTCGTGGCTTTGAAAATCCTTTTTTACCCATTCCATCTTTAAACGATCTTTTTGATAAACATCAAGAGATCATTATCGCGCCTATTTATTCTCAACCAGGGGAGACCTTTTATTTCCCCTCAGGCATTGAAGATGGCCTGTACTCGGTTTTAATTAACGACAGACGTGTGCGTGCTTACGTTGCTACAAATAGAGCTAACGTGCGCTTTGTGGTAGCCCGTCCTTTTGAGCTTATGGAAGCTCTTGTTAATCAGGCGATGTTAAACTCTTTTTATGAGTTTGCGCTGTTGGTCCTTTTATATATTCCTTGCATGATCTTATTTGTACATGTGATGTTTATTCCGGTAAAAAGGCTAGCTAAAGAGCTGGATGCTCGCAAAGAAAGTGACTTAACCCCAGTTACAGCTAATAAACTTCCATCTGAGCTTGATGTCTTTATTGACTCTATTAACCGATTATTTTTAAAGACCTCTGGAGCTCTAGCTAATGAGAGGCGTTTTATTGCAGATGCTGCCCATGAGATGAGAACCCCTCTTACAGCAATTTCGCTTCAAGCTCAGTCTTTAAAAGAAGAGTTATTACCTGATGAAGAGGCAGATAAAGTTCATCAATTAAAGCAGGCGATTACAAGACAGAGAAAACTTACGAATGACTTATTAGCCTTTGCCCGTTCTCAATGTGGTCATGAGTTAAAGCTCTCTACTTTCTATATTAAAGATCTCTTTGTTGAAGTAATTGATGATTTAGGCTCTCTTGCTGATAACAAAGATATTGATTTAGGTTTAATTGGCGAATGCACAGATACTATCACTACCGATAGAACTACCTTAAAGAGCATTGTGTCAAATCTTGTAAGTAATGCTTTAAAGTACACTCAAAATGAAGGACAGGTAGATTTAACTTGTTATCAAGAAAAAGAGCACCTACATATCGTCGTACAAGATAATGGTCCTGGCATTAGTGAAGATGATTTAAAGAAAGTCTTTAATGCTTTTTATCGTGTCGGTGGTGATACCGCAAAAATTGAAGGCAGTGGCTTAGGTTTATCCATTGTTAAATCAGCATGCGATGAGCTTGATGCGAAAATTGAACTATCTAATCGTAAAGAAGGTGGCTTAAAGGCTTTAATTACCTTACCTAAGACAAATCAGAAAAACGCTCACGCTTAACATATCCTTAATTTTGTCAAAACCTAAGCTTAATCTTCACCCATTACAATTCTTTCACTGACAAAACTTTGCTCTTTAAATTTCTGAAAAATACAAGTCATTTTTCACTTGGGCGTTTGTGGTATGATAGTAGAATTTAGTAAACAAAATTAAACCAAAAAATAAAGATAACTTATGTCAGATAACACCAATTCCTATAGCGGCGCCTCCATTCAAGTTTTAAAAGGTCTAGAGCCAGTTAGAGTTAGACCTGGTATGTACACCGATACCCAAAGTCCAAATCACTTGGGTATGGAAGTAATCGATAATAGTGTCGATGAGGCTGTAGCAGGCTTTGCTAATACCATCAATGTGATCTTATATGAAGATCAGTCTTTAGAGGTCATTGATAATGGCCGTGGTATGCCTGTTGACTTACACCCAGAAGAGAAAATTCCAGCTATCGAACTTATCTTAACTAAGCTACACGCTGGCGGTAAGTTTGATTCAAAAAGCTATAAGTTCTCAGGTGGCTTGCATGGTGTAGGCGTATCAGTTGTTAATGCTTTATCTAAAAAGTTAGTGGCAACTGTTAAGCGTGGTGGCAAAGTTTATGAAATTGCCTATGCTCAAGGTGAGAAAACTGACGATTTAAAAGAAGTTGGTACCTGCGCTAAAAAAGATACTGGTACTTCTGTGCATTTTTGGCCTGAAGAGCAATTTTTCGACTCTGCAAAGTTTAATGTAGCAGCTTTAAAACACTTACTTAAAGCTAAAGCTGTGCTTTGCGAAGGCCTTACTATCAATTTTGAAGATAGAGTTCATCAAACCAAAGATACCTGGTCCTATAGCGGTAATTTACAAAACTATTTAAACCAGGTAACAGAAGGCAGAACCATCGAGCCTAATCCTCCTTTTTATGGTCAAGTTAAAAATGAAGATGAAGAGGTTGAGTGGGCTGTTGCTTGGGAAATGGAAGGCACTGGCTCACGTACTACAGAAGAGTCATTTGTAAACTTAATTCCAACTGTTGATGGCGGTACTCATGTCAACGGCTTTAGAGCAGGTTTAACCTCAGCTATTCGTGAGTTTTGTGATTTACACAATCTCCTTCCAAAGAATTTAAAGCTTACAGCAGATGATGTGTGGTCTCGTTGTTCTTTTGTGTTATCACTTAGAATGCGTGATCCTCAGTTTGCAGGACAAACTAAAGAGAAATTATCTTCACGCCACATTGCATCAGTTGTCGAAGGCATTATCTCCGATAGATTCTCTTTATGGCTTAATACTAATGTTGAAAAGGCAACTGTTATTGCCAATTTAATTATCGATTCAGCTAAAAGTAGAGAAGCTTCAGCAAAGGTTGTTGATAGAAAGAAAACTACCCGCGGTCCTGCGCTTCCTGGAAAACTAGTTGATTGCACCTCAACTGATCCTAGCCGTGGCGAGTTATTTATTGTAGAAGGTGACTCAGCAGGTGGCTCTGCCCGTCAGGCCCGCGATGCTAGTTGCCAAGCTATTTTACCTTTGCGCGGTAAGATTTTAAATACTTGGGAAGTATCTGCAGCTGAGGCCTTAAAGTCAGAGGAAATTAGAGCAATTTCTGTTGCTATTGGTATTGAGCCTGATGCTGATAGTTTAGATGGTCTTCGCTATAACAAGATTTGTATTCTAGCTGATGCTGACTGCGACGGTTTACATATCGGCACCTTGCTTTGCTGTCTATTTGTAAAACACTTTACAAGATTAGTGCGTGAAGGTCATGTGTTTGTAGCTTGTCCTCCTTTATATAGAATTGACGCCGGTAAAGTTAAAGAATACGCCTTAGATGATGATGAGCTTGAGGCAAAACAAAAGCAATTATTGCGTAAAGGTGTAAAAAAGGAAAACATCAAGATCCAGCGCTTCAAAGGTCTAGGTGAGATGAATCCTTCACAATTACGTGAAACTACCTTAGCTCCAGAATCAAGACGTTTAATGCAGCTTACTTTGACAACAGATGCTGATGAAAATACTTTTGCGCTTTTAGACATGCTGTTATCTAAGAAAAGAGCAGGGGACAGACGTCAATGGCTTGAAGAAAACGGCGATAAGGCTGAAATGATAGACTAATTTTTTTGTAGACTAATTCATGGCAGATAGCGACGATAAAACCGAACAACCCACAGCTAAAAAATTAGCTGATGCGCGCAAGAAAGGCCAAGTTCCTCGTTCAAAGGAAGCTGGTACCTTCTTTGTGATCATGGCTGGTGTTTTATCCATTTGGGTATTTTCAGGCTTTTTAGGTCGTGGCATGCGTCAAGTGATGCAAAATAGCTTTTCACTCACGCGTGATCAAATTTATGCTCAAGATGAAGGCTCACGCATCTTTATCCATGATTTAGCGAATATTGCTATTCCGATTTTAGGTATTGGCATTATCGTTTTTATCATGGCGATTGTCGGCTCGATTTTCATAGGTGGCTTTAATTTTTCAAAAGAGGCTTTACAACCAAAATTCAACAAGCTAAATCCAATTTCAGGCTTAGCTAGAATTGTGTCATTAAATTCTTTAGTTGAACTAATTAAAGGTATTTTTAAGATCACATTTATCGGTGCCTTTTGTTATTTTGCACTCTCGGGGCGTTTTGCTGAGGTCATGAGTTTGTCCTTCATTGATCCGATGATGGCCATTCGTCGTGCAATTACATTGTTATTTCAGTTCATGGTGATCATTGTTTGTGCAATGCTCCCAATTGTTTTAATCGATGTACCATATCAAAAGTGGCACTATATAAAACAACTTAGAATGTCTAAACAAGACATCAAAGACGAGTATAAGGACACTGAGGGTAATCCTCAGATCAAGGGAAAAATCAAACAATTACAAATGCAAATGGCCGCAAGACGCATGATGAAAAATGTGCCTGAGGCAGATGTGGTTGTAACTAACCCAACACATTACGCTGTTGCGTTAAAGTATGATGTGGACGGTACCACTGCTCCTTTAGTTGTGGCTAAAGGCGTAGATGAAATAGCTGAGAAGATCAAAGAGATCGCCCGTGAAACTGAAGTTCCGGTGATCCCTATTCCTCCTTTAGCACGTTCACTGTACTATACAACCGATCTTGACTGTGAAATCCCAAGAGGTTTATTTAAAGCCGTAGCACAGGTGCTAGCTTGGGTGATGGGAATGAAATCATTTAAAGAGGGCAAAACTGATAGAAAACCGCGTGACTTAGACATGAATCCTCCAATTCCTGATGAGTTGCGTTTTTAAAAATTTTCTATAATTTGGTTCATATTGTGTAATAATTAGAATATGAACCGAGTTTTTTGCTTTGCTATAATCGGTTTTACAGGGAGAAAATGAGGAAATTATTTTATGGTAACAAAAACCCCTAAAAAAGCTACTAAGACTAGTAGCGCTAAAACTACTTCTACTGCAAAGGCTACTGCTTCAAAAGCAACTGCTACTAAGGCAACTGCTGCTAAAGCTACAGCTACTGCAAAAGCTACCGTGCCAGCAGATTACAAGGCTCAAGTAGCTTCTTTCAAGGAGAAAGTTTTAAATCACCTACGTACCACTATCGGTACCTCTCCAGAAAAGGCTAGCAAGCTAGCTTGGTGGCAAGCTGTTGTAGCAACCGTTAATGAGGACATCTTTGGTCGTCTAACCGATACCCAGAGCACTCATGCGAAAAACGATGCTCGCGCTGTTCACTATTTATCAGCAGAATTCTTAATGGGTAGATTGACAATCAACAATCTAACCAACCTAGAGAAATTCGATATTGCTCGTGATGCATTAAAAGAATTTGGTCTAGATATCAACGACGTTTGTGAAGAAGAGCCTGATATGGCTCTAGGTAATGGCGGTCTAGGTCGTCTAGCTGCATGTTTCATGGATTCTTTAGCTACTTGCAAGTATCCATGTGTAGGTTATGGTATTCACTACGAGAACGGTCTATTCCGTCAGGAAATCCGTGGTGGTAAGCAAGTTGAGCGTCCTGATTCATGGCGTGAGTATGGTAGCCCACTAGAGGTTTGCCGTCCTGAGTCAATCCAGAACGTTCCACTAGGTGGTTACGTTGACACCCAAACCGCTCCAGATGGTACCGTTACCTCTGTATGGCACCCATCAAGCATCATTAAAGGTGTGCCTTGGGATATTCCTGTAGTAGGTTTCCGTGGTGCATCAGTTGCAATTCTACGTCTATGGGAATCACGCTCAACTGAGCAGTTCAACTGGGACGTATTCAACGCTGGTGGTTACGTTGACGCACAGACTGAAAAGTCACTTGCTGAGACTATTTCTAAGGTTCTATACCCTAATGACTCAACTGAGGCTGGTAAAGAGCTACGTCTAACTCAGCAGTACTTCTTCTGCGCTTGCTCATTACGCGATATCTTACGTCGTTACAATCGTTCACATCACCACGATTACTCTGATTTTGCTAAGAAGATTGCAATTCAGTTAAACGATACTCACCCAACTATCGCAATTCCTGAGTTAATGCGTCTTCTAATCGATGAGGAAGGCTTATCATTTGCTGAGGCTTGGAAGATCACTTCTGAGACCTTCAACTACACTAACCACACTCTATTACCTGAAGCATTAGAGAAGTGGCCTGTATACATCTTCGAGAAGTTATTACCTCGTCATTTACAGATCATCTACGAAATCAACTATCACTTCTTAAATGAAGTAGTTGAGAAGAAGTGGCCTGGCAACAATGAGATGAAGTCAAAGCTTTCAATCATTGAAGAAGGCGATTGCCGCAAGGTTCGCATGGCAAACCTATGCGTTGTAACCTCAGGTAAGGTTAACGGCGTTGCTAAGATCCACTCAAAGCTTGTTAAGGAAGACTTATTCCCAGAGTATGCTGAGATTTGGCCTAACAAGTTCTGCAACGTTACTAACGGTGTTACCCCACGTCGCTGGTTATTATCATGCAACCGTGGCTTAGCTCAGTTATACAACGAGGTTTCAGGTAAGGATTGGCCTCTAAACCTAGACCTATGCGAGAAGTTAAAGCCATACGCTAAGAAAGCTGATTACCAGAAGCGTTTCATGGACATCAAGCGTGCTAACAAGGAAGTTCTAGCTAAGACCATTAAGGAATTAGTTGGTGTTGAGGTAAGCCCTGATGCAATGTTCGACGTTCAGGTAAAGCGTCTTCACGAGTACAAGCGTCAGCACTTAAATCTTCTATACATCATGTCTTTATACAAGGCATTATTAGAAAACCCTGATCTTGATATTCCAGCACAGGTATTTATCTTCGGTGCAAAGGCAGCTCCTGCTTACACCCTAGCTAAGGACATCATCTTTGCTATTAACGCAGTTGGTGCTGCAATCAATAACGACGTTCGTATCAAGAACAAGTTAAAGGTTGTATTCTTACCTAACTACCGCGTAAGCTTAGCAGAGAAGATCATTCCAGCTGCTGATATCTCAGAGCAGATTTCAACAGCAGGTTACGAGGCATCAGGTACTTCTAACATGAAGTTTGCTATCAACGGTGCTTTAACCTTAGGTACTATGGATGGCGCTAACATCGAGATTGTTGAGAAGGCTGGTATTGAGAATAACTTCATCTTCGGTTTATCAGTAGAAGAAGTTCAAGCTCTAAAGCCTCACTACAACCCATGGGATTACTACAATGCAAACCATGAGTTAAAGTCAATCTTAGATTGGTTAGATACTGATTACTTCACCCCAGGTCAGCCAGGTGCTTTATCATCAATTAAGCGCTCACTACTTGATGGCGGTGATCCATTCTTAGTATTAGCTGACTTTGAGTCATACAAAGATGCTCACCACAGAGCACAGCAGATGTTCAAGGACAAAGCTCGTTGGGCAGAGGCTGCAATGATCAACTCAGCTACTATGGGTATGTTCAGCTCAGACCGTTCTATGAATGATTACTCACGTGACATTTGGAACCTAAAGAGCATGGATGTTAAGTAATCCATAGCTTAAGCTAAAATTTTAAAGCCCTGAGGAGAAATCTTCGGGGCTTTTGTTTTTTTGAGAATGCAAAATCTTTGGATCTTTGTTGCAAAATTGACTCATTAATTGTAACAGGTCAATCTTCGGCATTGTTTAACTAATCCTAAACTTTTTGTATTCTCGAGGCATAACATCAAGGGGGTGTTTGCCAT
>ONCS01000133.1 GCA_900316375.1 uncultured Succinatimonas sp.
ACTTAAAAATCAATATAAGTTTTTAAAGAGCTTTCAACCTTGAGTGGATCAAGGTTTGTTACAATTTTGTATCTTGGAAACTAGAGTCCTTTAACTATTGGAGGATCTAAAATTGCTTAATCAACCATGCATGATCTTTTATGATTTTAGATTGTCTAAAATCGATAAGTCAAAATAAATAAGACCTCATTTGAGGCCTTATTTTATCCTTACTTCAACATCTTCCTTTCAGCAGCAGTACCTTTCACCGCATTCATAAGATTTACTTCATCTCCAGCATCTTTACCAGCGCTATAAGCGTTACCGTAGATCTTGGTATGCCTTGACTTACTCATTTTTACACCAGTGTGCTTTTGATTTTGGTAATCTTCAATAGCTTGCTCTATTTCTTTATCTTGCACGAACTCAGCAACCTTTGAATATATTGAATTAAAGTAACCTTGAGAAAAACTTTTAACGAAATCGCGTTGTAACTTTTTGTACCAATAGTCAAAAGTCTCATCCCACATCGCACAGCTTGAAAGCAATGACTTAAGTAAGGCGATACCATGTGGAGTTGTGGTCATGCTTTCTTCTCTAGCTTGAATGGTTTCGAATATAGTCTGAACTTGAAATTCACGTCCTAGAATAAAGCCATCAGCATCTCTTAAGGTCTTGTAGATGTCCACGTACAAGTCACTTTCTTTATATCTTGCCTTGGCTGCCTTGTATGATCTACACAAGATCACAAAGATATACTCACAGGTATCAAGTAGTTCTTTTGGACCAATGAATAGGAGTGAATCAACAGTAGAACCGCGACTTCTCATAATTACTGACACACCTAGAACTTTCTGCAGAATAGATCCAATGTGGCGCATATCTACTTTAGCCTTAACACCTGCAATAGAGTCGGCCTCAAGCTCACCAATAATCTCTTCACTGACATCGTTAATATCAATGTGATATTGCTCCATAAGCTTTTGAGCGCGTGATAAAGCAATCGCTGCTTCATTAGGATTTGAGCTATCTGATAGGGCTAGCAACTTTTTAATTCTTTCTATGAGTTCTTCTTTTGTCATGGCGCTGTATGTTCCGAAATTTATGTAAAAGGCAAAAATTAGTGCTTATTCTAGCAAATTAGTGAGCTAAGCTGAAACGTTTCGCCACGATAACTTGGGTTCAACGTAGAATTTTGTGTGATCTAGGAGCCTAAGATCATACAAAAAGAGCCTCATGTTATAATTGAGTTATCGGAAACAATCTAACAAAAGGCTCAAAATGAATTGTACTAATAATGCAACTGTAACTCAACCTTATAACGCTGTAAATGTGAATTTAGATGGTTGTTTAGTCATACCATCTAACTTAGACCCGACTTTCGAGGTTCGTAGAAATTAAAAAAGCGCTTAGCCCTTTATTTATCTAGGTTAGCGCTTTTTTAGATTTTTTTTGTTATGTAGTTAATGCCTAGGTGAGTTTATAGAACACCTTTCCAACGATAGCCTCATCAGATTTAAATCTTCTATCGAATATCTTTTCAAAGGATGCACTACCACTTATTCTTGGAATTTCAGGTATTCCAAAAGCATCAAGGATCTTCTTTTGATTTGAAGTGTATTTTTTGTCATCTAGTATTGAGCAGATCTCGTCAGTACTAAACCTATTAGAATTAGATTTGAATAAGTCTAGGTAATTACTACTTCTGATAAATAGTAATTCTTTTTGTTGATTACGCATAACAGTACAATTGCAGTCATTAAGCGCAACAATAATCTCTCTAATGCTTAGATGGTTATCATGATCATCTAACTTTTTAGCAATAAGTCTTAACATAATCAGAGCCATTACGCAGCATAGGACATGAGCTCTAATATGGCTTTCAGTATAGACAAACATAGGCCTTAAGCTTAGGTTGGTTTTCATTACTCTAAAGCAATCTTCAATTTGAACTAGAGAGTGATATGAGCCAGTGATTTGTAAAGGAGTTAAACCAACTTTGTCATTAGGTGCAGCCTTGTAAACAGTAGCAGCATAACCGCATAGGTTTTTTCTTTTCTCAACAGCAGCTTGGTTGATTGATTTTACAGTAGGAGCTTTTTTATCGGTAACAACTAATGACTTCCATTGTCTTGATTGGGTTTTAATCCTAGATTGATTTAATACAGCTGCGTTTGCAATCTTTAAATCAGCATTTAAGGCTGCAATATCTCGGTTATATCTATCTTGACTAAAGGTAACAACCAGTTTGCAAGTTACGCTTTCTGATTTATCTGCGTTCTCTTTCTTAAAGTTATCAATGATTTTGTACTTGTAACGATCTTTAACTACCTCTGTATATCCATTCTCATCAATGATTTGAGCAGTAATGTCTGCAGGTAAATTAGAGACCTTTTGAGCAACAATAAAACCATAGTTGTTGTCCTGAAGCATATTCAAATTTGATACTGAATTTAAGCCTCTATCTGCAACTACTACAGTGTTTTTAACATTGTATTTTTCCTGCATTTTAGAGATAGATTCCTGCATCTTTGAGATTTCAGCAGTATTACCGTTATAAAGTTCAAAGTCGATAGGAAAGCCATTCTCATCAATTACCAAAGAGATAGATACTAAAGGTAAGTCATAGCGATGCTCTTTGGACATACCTCTCATTCTAAGGTAGCTTAACTCTTTGATTTTAGCTTGAATATCATCAGGAAGCATTTCAAAGATAATGTTGCCATTTTCATCGGCACAACCAAGCTCTGTGTTATCAATAACGCCTTCTTCTATACCTTGGGCAATTAGCTCTGCTACATTCTCTTTAGCGTATTGTTTTAACAATCCCTTTTCTTCATCTGACAAGGAGGTTTCAAAGTACACGTTAGTAACATCATAAAATACCATGGTGTTGCCACTTCTGCTGCAACACACATCAATTCTCTTGTTAATCCATTCTAGAATGGCATCTTTATTGTCAGACAGAAAGTCATAGGTACTGTAAAAGTTATCAATAGAGCAATCTTCAATTTCAGTGCCTAGATAATTACATCTGCTTTCCCATGAGCTTTTTACAGAAGCAGGATCTAGCATCTTTAGGAAGGTTAAAAATGGGATAGTATCAGCTAGCTCAAATTTATATTTGGTATTCTTTTGTAGATACTTTAGCTTATAGTTCATATTTAAATTGTCATTCCAAATCTTACGAAGTAATAACATGGAATAACTCAATGAAGGAAAAGCATTTACTGAACCGATAGAGCTAGTGTCATTTAAGGCTGCAGCAAATTGATTAGCTCTAACAATAAGCTCCGCTTTCTTCTTATCTCTTTCGTCTTGGTATTTAGCTTTGAGCCTTACCAAAAAACCAGGCTCTTTCTTTTCTAATTCCTCTAGAATTCCTAATCTTTCGACAACTCTAGATCTAGCTCTACCTTGCTCATCACGATAAGACTCTTTGATGTAAACAATATTGTGCTTACCACTTTTAACGACAACGACATTCATAACAACCCCCTCAAGCCCTACCCCCATATTATACTTTATGGTTTTCCGATATACAATTAACTACATAATAAAAATTGTTAAAAAGGTCAAAAAATAAGGAGCCACAAGGGCTCCCACATTTTTAAATTAGCTCAAACCTCGAAAGTCGGGTCAAAGAGGCATTGCACTAGCCTACATGACAGGTATTTTGCCTATAAAAAGGTACTCTAATCAATCTCTTTTTAACAACTTTAGTGA
>ONCS01000035.1 GCA_900316375.1 uncultured Succinatimonas sp.
GAGCAATCAAGTAAATGATGCTATTTTGTGCTATGAAAAAGCTTTGCAATATGACAATACTAATGTTTGGACTGCCTATAAGCTCTCAAAACTTTATGTAAGCGTCAATGATTATCAAAAGGCTGAAAACACCTTTAATAAGCTCTCCCCTACAGTTAAAAAAACTTCAGAGTATGCTTTTTCACGTGCTTTAATTTTAGAGAGCACGCAAAATGTAAGAGTAGCAAGACAAGTGCTCCTACCATTTAAAGGTAAAGATCAAAGTATTGATGAGACTATAGCTCGCTATGATGAAAGTATCAAAATTGAAGATGCTGAGACCTTATATAAAAAAGGTGATTTAAAAGGTGCCATTGCCAAACTTCAAGGCATAGACAAGCCAAGTGTCAAAGCAACCTTAGCTGATTATGTTTATGAAAATGGTCAAAAAGAAGACTCAGTTATGCTTTATGAAGAGGCAATTGCAGGTGATGATACTTTAACCTATGCAAAACTTAGACTTGCAACTGTCTACCATGAAGTAGGAAGGGATAGTGATGCTATTGCCCTTGCTAAAGCTCTAAGACAAAATCCAAAGGAGCTAAGTCTTGGCAATCAGAGAAATCTTGCTGAGCTTTTAAATGACTTAGGTCAATATGATGAAAGCTTTAAAGCCTATGAAGATACCATTACTCAAGGTGAAAAAGAGCTAGATGATGCAGAGGTTAAATCACTTGGCTATAACACTAGTGCTAATAACCTAGTTGCCTCAGATGAAGAAAAGCGCCGTACTGTTGCCTGGTCAATGCGCAATCTAGCAACCATTGAACAAGAGCATTATGAAAAAGATGATACCGAGGTGGTTGATCGTTACAGAAAAGCTTTAGCAATTTATGATAATGATGACAATTACCTTACAGATGATGCTTTATATACCAAAGCTTTACGTACTAAAGATGAAGGTGATGATTGGCTACGTCAATCTATCGTAAGTCATGGAGATAAAGGCTATACAGCGCAAAACATCACTGTACAAGAGGCCATCCGTTTAATTAAAGATTCAGGTCATCCTGGATATTCTGATAACAAAGGCTTTGTCAACGTTCTTAATATCGCAACTCACCTTTTAAAAGGCAAAGTTCAATTACAACTTGATACCACTAGATTAAATGCTGGTACCTTACAAGGTGGAGAGTGGAACGATATGTTCGGTTCATGCTTCTCTGAAGGTTGTAACGACAAGTCTGCTCATAAGAAAACCGCTACTACCATTGCCCTATCTTATGATAATGAAAAGCTACATGTAGACTTAGGAACAGCCCCTAAAATTAGTGGCAACAAGACTAAAACTAATGCCTTAGTAGGTGGAGTTAGAACCTACTTTGATTGGGGTACTTGGTCATTTACCCCATCTATATACCACAGAGCTATTGATAACTCTCTTTTAGCCTATTTTGGAGATAAAGATCCAAGAACTGGCATTGCTTGGGGTGCAGTTAAAAAGACAGGTATTAGTTTATCGGTATCTGACTACATCAATGAAAGATCCGGTATTTGGATGAATTCTGCCTTTGAAACTTTACATGGTACTAATGTAGCAAGTAATACTAAGTTCTCATTTATGGGTGGCTACTACTACCACTTTATCTATAAACCAAATGAAAGACTTACATTTGGTCCTTCAATGATGTTTATGCATTATGGTAAAGATTTGTCAGGTTATACATTCTCTCAAGGTGGTTATTACTCACCTCAAATGTATCTTTCAACCTCTTTATCTTTAGCCTATATGAGACGCTTTAATAACACCTCAATTTATGCACAAATTTCAGGCTCTTTATCTCACTCAAAAACCAAGGGCATCGACAGATATCCTTACAAGAGCAAGATCATGGGCATTTCTGACATTGATTCAAAATCAGATAGTGACTCCTCAACTACCTTCGGTGGTGGTATTGAAGCTGCTATTGAACAACGCCTAGGCTCTCACTTAGTAGTAGGTACTTCAATTTCTGCAATTAAGTCTGATGACTATTCTCCATTAACTGGCATGCTGTACTTTAGATACTACTATGATGCCTATAATGGAGATTTATACATGCCTCCACAGGGCCCTACCCCATATGTAGCGTGGTAATAAAATGGATTTAGGTATAAGAAGACTCGTTGAACAATATCAAGAGTTAGCATCTGGCAGTATTTATTTTTTAACCTGCCAATCTAAAAGAGCAGCTATTAATGTGGCTTTAAATTGTCTTTGTCACAATAGTTTTGGAAAAGATTCTTTTAGATATTTAGTTTTAGATGACGTAAATCAAAGCGAAATCAATGAAACTACGCTTCCTAAAGAGCTTGTGGAAAAGATCCGTGCGCATGTGCTAGTCTCTTCTCATCAATCTAAGATCCTAGCAACTCTTGTCGATGACATCATTTATTTAGATGCAGCTGTCAAAGGGGCTTTATATCTAGTCATTTTGCGTGATGATTATATTTTAAGATATTCAACTCAAGAGCTTGAGCTTATCTTCAATTCAATTGCTGATTTTGCTAAACGTCATGAAGTAGAGCTTCTATTTGTAAGTTATGGTGTAAATCAAGATAGCTTAACAAAAGTCTTACTAAAACATGGCCATACCTTAAATGGTCTATGCTCTTTCCAAGAAAAACCAAACGGTATTGATTTAAATACCCTATTTTGGAAAGATTCTACTGGAGCCATTACTCAAGGTATTCACCCAATTAACCTTACCTCAAAAGGTTATGAATTAGTAATTGCCAATCAAAATGACTTACTTTCAGCAGATCAAAACACTTGTTATCTTGTAAAAGATTCTTTTACCCCTAACTCAACAGTGTTTTCTACAGTCTTTACTTATGACTTAAATTCACAGGTTTATCAATTATCCATGGAAAGTGCTAATTCTGCTACCGTCTGCTTTACTTTAAACCGCCGTGATGAGATTGATGCACTTGCTGAGTATATTTACAAGTTAAGAACTACTCGTGGCAAAAACTTAAAGATCATGGTGATTGA
>ONCS01000098.1 GCA_900316375.1 uncultured Succinatimonas sp.
AAATCTATGATCTTTTGAATAAATTTTTCTTCAAATAACTTTGGATTATTTGCTATGGCAAAGTCATAAGAAAAGTCAATTTTCATGACTTTATATTCATGCTCTTCATTCCAAGTTTTCTCGATATCAAGACCTTTAAAATAAGAATCATGTCCATCATATGGCTTTACACCATGCTTAAATAATTCTTCAAGAGTCGAGATAATAGTACTTTTTCCAAAGCGTCTAGGCCTTGATATAAATACAGGAGCTTGGCTATTAGCAATTTTTTTGGATATAAGAAGTCTTATCTACATAAATTAGGTTATTACGCCTAATTTCTGCAAAATTATGTCTGCTCTCAGGGATCCTATTTCTTGCTAATTCAAAATTCATATAAAACTCAAAAATGCCGTTGCCTAGTTTCATTATAGCTAATTATTTACTTTAAAAAGTGACTTAATCTACTTTTCAACTTTTGGAATAAATAAAGTTCCAATTGCAGCTAGGGCAATAAATACTGCTACACCATACATAGTGTATTCAATACCGTAGATATCACCAAGTTTTCCCATTAAAGGTGAGACCAGTCCTCCAAAGCTCATAGATAGACCTATGGTAAAGCCTGATGCCATACCTACGTGCTTACATAAGAACTTTTGACCTACAACAACGGTAGGTGACATAGCTGTAAAGAATAAGAAAGCAAATGGTAGAAGTAATAAGGTTGCAATAACTGCACTATTAGTTTGAGTAAATAGAGCGATAAATGGAACAGATCCAATTGAGGCGTAAGTTATGATCTTATTAAAGCCGACCTTATCAGAGATAGTGCCACCTAATAAGGTTGCAATCGCACCTACAGTACAAACTACACCATTTAATAAGGTAGCTACCTCATCATTGATATGAAGGTTGTGCATGTAGTACAAAGATAAGAAAGAGACAAAGCTAAACCATCCTGCGCTTCTTACAAAAAGTACGCCAGTTAAAATTAAAAAGCCTTTGATGTTTTCTTGTAAGTTCTCATCCACACTCTTCTTTTTCATCTCTTTATTGTGATGCTCTAAAGCTACTACATAGTAGCGATTTTTAAGCATGTAAACACTGATGATAATAAGGCCTGGAATACACATAGAAAGAGTTGCATCAAGACCAAAGAGTACGTAGAAGAAGGTAAAGTAGAATGGTCCCATAGCCATACCTGCATTACCACCTACTGAGAAGATAGACATACTCTTACCAAGCTTAGCACCACCAAAGGTATTTGCCATCTTTGCACCTGCTGGGTGGAATAAGGCTGCACCAATACCATTTAAACAGACTAAGGCATATAAAAGTATTTGGTTTTGAGTAATTCCAATGAACATCACACCTAAGAAAGCACATAAAATACCAATACTCATTAAATATGGACGTGGCTTAGAGTCAGCTAGGTTTCCTGCAAGTGGCTGAATTACTGCATTTAAGATGGTATTAGTCATCATTAAAAGGGCAACTGCTGAATAACTTGTAAGTCTGCCTTCTTGATACATGTAGGCTAGAATAATAGGAAGAGAGCCGTGGCAGAGATCAGTTGCAAAGTGACCTGCCATAAATAGGAGATTTTCTTTGGTAGAGAAGAGCTTCATAAATTAAAAAAACAATATCAAACAAACATCGATTAGAAATAAAATAGGCGCATTGTAAAGCCAACGCGCCATATTATAAGACTTTTAAGGTCCTTTTAAACTTATAGAGAAAAGTTCTTAGCTAAGTTTAGTTGCAGCCTTCATTGAAGCTACGTAATTCTCAATGTCCTTTAACATTTGAGGAACATTATCTAAGTTCTTTTCAATAAGCTTTACACAAGCAGATCCTGCAATTGCACCTTTTGCACCTGTCTTTAAAGCCTCTTTTACGTGCTCAGGTGTTGAAATACCAAAGCCTAAAACTGGGGTAGCACCATTTAGCTCATTGATACGGTTAATAATTTTAACAGGCTTACCAAAAGCGTTATCAGTACCAGTAATACCGTAACGTGACAAGATATAGGTGTAACCTTTAGAGTGCTTAGCTATAAGCTCTAGTGTTTCTTCATTTGCGTTAGGTGGGGCGATTAAAACTGTGTTTACACCGTTATCGCGGGCAGCCTTTTCAAAGTCATCACAAGTGTGAAGCATGTTTGATGGAATATCAGGAATTAACACCCCATCAATACCAGCATCATAAGCATCTTTAAAGAACTTATTGATACCACGAGCAACTACAACATTTGCGTAAACTAGAATTGAGATAGGTACTTCATCATCAATTTTTCTGATCTCTTTAATTAAAGAAAAGAAATCATCTGTTGTAGCACCTGAGTTTAAAGCGCGCTTATCTGCATTTTGAATGACAGGTCCATCTGCGCATGGATCAGAAAATGGGAAACCTAACTCTAAGCAGTCAGCGCCACCTTTTAATAAAGACTTTAAGATCTCCAAAGAGGTCTTGTAGTCTGGATCGCATAAGGTGACAAATGGTAAAAAGGCACCTTCACCTTTAGCTTGAAGTTTTGCAAAGCGGTTTTCAAAACGGTTAGTCATGGTGCTCTCCTTATTTAGTTAGCTTTAAATTGTCAGTGTGAATGCCGCTCTCAGTTACGCAGCCTTTTTCTTCAAGTACCTTTGATACATTGAAAATATCCTTATCACCACGACCTGATACGTTAACTACTAAAATTTGCTCTTTGTTTGGATTCTCACGCATTAAGCGTAGAGCAAAAGCTAGAGCATGAGATGATTCTAGAGCAGGGATGATGCCTTCTTTTTGAGATAGTTCAACAAAGGCCTCTAGTGCATCGTCGTCAGTAGCACCTACGTAGTGGACACGACCAATATCACCTAAGTAAGCGTGCTGAGGTCCTACAGATGGGAAATCAAGACCTGCCGAAATTGAGTAAGACTCGTTAATCTGGCCATCTTTTGTTTGAAGGTTCTTTGAATAAGCACCAAAGAAAATACCATCTTCACCACGAGCAATGGTACCACCATGCTTACCTGTCTCAATACCAAGACCATAAGGCTCAACACCATATAGCGGTACATCTGTATCTAAGAAATCAGTGAACATACCAATTGCATTTGAGCCACCACCTACGCAAGCAATGCAAGCATCAGGAAGACGACCTTCTTCTTCTAAGATTTGCTGATGAATTTCTTCACCGATGATCTTTTGGAACTCACGCACGATTGTTGGAAATGGGTGAGGACCTGCTGCTGTACCAATCATATAGTGAGTGGTCTCAAAGTTAGCAGCATAGTCACGTAGTGCTTCATTGCAAGCTTCTTTTAAAGTTGATGCACCAACCTTTACAGGTACAACTTCAGCGCCCATTAAACGCATTCTAAATACATTTGGCTTTTGACGCTCGGTATCTACAGCGCCCATATAAATACGGCACTTAAAGCCTAATAGAGCACAAATTAAAGCTGTTGCTACGCCGTGTTGACCTGCACCAGTTTCTGCAATAATACGAGTTTTACCCATGCGCTTTGCAAGTAAGGCTTGACCTAATACCTGATTAGTCTTGTGGGCACCACCGTGAAGTAAGTCCTCACGTTTTAGATAAATCTTAGTTTTAGTACCTTTAGTTAAGTTGCTGCATAGAGTTAAAGGTGTAGGACGACCTGCGTATTTTTTAAGTAAGTCATTTAACTCTTGCTTGAAAGTAGGATCGTTACAGCATTCTACAAAGGTTTTCTCTAATTGATCCAAAGCTGGAATTAAAACCTCAGGAACATACTGTCCACCGTATTTACCAAAGAATGGATTTAAAATAGTCATTTATATTGTCTCCGTTAGTAATTGTTGATGATGTCAAAGACTTTATTTACAGTCTCTACGTCTTTAACACCTTTAATCTTTTCTAGTTTTGAGTTTAAATCTAAACCTGCAAAGCCATAGCTTAGAGCTTTTTCAACATTATCAAGACCGATACCACCTGATAATAATACCTTGCTCTTATCAATATTTGTTGGAATAGTGCTCCAATCAAAAGAAGTTCCAGAGCCTGGATTTGAAGAATCCAAAATTGCTAAATTACAAATATTTAAATACTCATTAACTTTAGCAAAGTCACCAGTATCTTTAATATTAAAAGCTTTGATGATCTTGATATTAGGTAATTGTGCTTTTAGCTCTTTGACAGTTTCAAGTGACTCGCTTCCATGAAGCTGGAGATAATCTAAAGATAATAGTTTTGCTTTAGCTACCATATTCTCTACAGTTTCGTTAACAAAGACGCCAGCAAAGCGAATTTGGCCTTTAAACTTATTTACAAAAGATAGTGCTTTATCATCTGTTACAAAGCGAGGGGACTTTTGGGCAAAGATAAGACCACCAATTGAAGCGTGGTTGTTAACTGCAGCTTCTACAGCCTCTATTGTTGTCAAACCGCAAAGCTTATTTAATCCATAAAGCATGGAGTTTGCCTTAAACACAACATCATTCTCAGCAGTAAGCGATGAGCCAATTAAAAAGTTACGAATTGGGTTTAAACTTACTAAATCATTGTGAGTGTGAATGCCAGACTCTGATACTACTTTAAAGCTCTCATCAAAGAGTTTGTTGAGCTTGCGTGCGTTCTCTAAATTTACCTCTAAAGTTCTTAAATTGCGGTTATTGATACCAACAATTTCAATTTTTTGCTCTAAGGCAAATTTAGCGTCATTCTCATCATCAACCTCGGTTAGTACATCAAGATTTAATGAATGAGCATATTTGAATAACTCTAAGTAGGTCTTTTTATCTAATACAGAGAGCATTAAAAGCACAGCATCTGCACCTGCTATATAAGCTTGTTTAATTTGCTCTTTGCAGATAATAAAATCTTTGCAAATTACAGGTAGGGTGGTGTGCTCTTTAACGTACTTTAGATAATCTAAAGAGCCTTTAAAAAAGTGCTTTTCACATAAAACAGAAATGGCACTAGCACGCTTTGAATAACAATCAATAAGCTTATCTAAATCAAAGTCTTTACAAAAATCACCTAAGGTAGGGGATGATTGCTTGCACTCTAAAATAAAGTTGCGACTTGTTTTTTTGGATAGAGCCTTTGAAAGACTTACATGAGGTGCTGTTCTTACACCTTCTATATTTCCTAAAGTCTCAACGTCTAATACTTTAGCATTGATAATAGTTGCTAAAACAGTACCTTCAATGCCTTGGTAGTTAAGACCAGGAAAACGTTTAGTCTTGTCTTTTAGTTCTTCTGTATGGAGCATTTTTAATCTTTATCAGTAATTTATAATTATGCGCGTTGAGTTAACTTGCAGATGGTCTCAAGTTTTTCAATACCTTTGCCTGATTTAACTGCAACCATTGCCTTTTCAAAACCATCAGAGAACTTGCTCTCAACACCTGCTAAGTGAAGCATAGCAGCAACGTTAGCTGCAATTACAGCATTATGAGCATCACAGCCCTTGCCAGATAAAATCTTACGAGCTGTTTCTGCATTCTCTTCAGGAGTTCCTCCTAAAAGATCATTTTGGCTGTAGTTACCTTTAATACCAAAGTCTTTGTTAGTTAATGTATAGTTCTTAATTGAACCATCAGCTAATAACTCAGACACCTTAGTCTCACCAAAGATTGAAATCTCATCCATGCCGTTGCCGTTTATCACCATACCGCGCTGTACACCGGTAAGCTTCATTGATTTTGCCATGGTCTCAAGAAGATTTACATCATAGCAACCTAGAAGCTCGTAGTTAACGTGAGCTGGATTAGTTAGAGGTCCTAAGATGTTAAAAATGGTTGAAGTTCCTAGAGCTTTACGAACAGGGCCTGCAAAGCGCATACCTGCGTGATAAACTTGAGCAAAGAAGAATGCAAAGCCTTCTTTTTCAAGGCATTCACGAGTGTTGTCTTGATTTGTGCGAACGTTATAACCTAAAGCTGATAGAACATCAGATGCACCTGTTTTTGAACTTACTGCAGTGTTACCGTGCTTTGCTACATGAAGACCTAAAGTTGCGCAGATAATACCTGAGATTGTAGAGATGTTAATGGTCTTTAACTTATCGCCACCAGTACCTACGATTTCGCCTACATCAACTGAAGCATCACGAGTAAAAGGTAAAGCTGCACCAATCATTGCAGTTGCTGCGCCACCAATTTCATCAGCGGTGTAACCATTCATTTTTAAAGCAGTAAGTACAGAACCTAAAACTACAGGATCTACTTTACCTTCAAAAATATCCTTAAAGAAAGTATGAGTCTCAGCAAAGGTTAAATTCTCATGAGCATAAAGTTTTTCAGCAATTGCGTTCATATTTTTGATCTCCAAATTTGTCTTGAATTTATAAAAACTGTTGTTTAAAAACGAAAAAACCCGCATTTCTGCGGGTTCCTTTTTAAATTTACTTAGTACAAACTACAAAGCCCCGCAGATTATGCGAGGTGCCACCAAGATGCTGAAAATTGAGTTTGAACTAAAGTAAACATAATTAAAACTGTAAATCTCTAAACTGTAAATGTTTAATTGATGTAGAAATCATAGATCAGAAAAATTTAAAAGAAAATAACTTTTTTAAAAATTCTATAAAAATACTAGGTATTGCACCAAAATTAAACATTAACCTATTTTCATTTAATCCTGTGTTTTTGTGCTCTTATCTTGGTAGAAAATATGGCTTTTACCATATTTTAAGTACAAGAAATAGATCACGGCTGTAGCAATTACTGCAATAGTATTAGCGTAAGCTACATTAAGTCTTATGCCCATAGTAGGCTCAAAGAGCATGTAGGCAATAGCAACATAAGTTACAAAACAAGCAGGGATCGATGCAATGTAATGAAATCTTCCGTGTTTATATAAGTAAACAGATGCTGACCAAAATACCATGGTCGCAATACATTGATTGCACCAACCAAAGTATCTCCAAATAATGCCAAAATCGACATTAGTTAAGATAATGCCTACAAAGAATACAGGAAGGGCAATGTATAGACGGTTACTCTTTTTTATCTGACCAATTTTGAGCTCTTCAGCGATAATAAGTCTAGCAGCTCTAAAGGCAGTGTCACCTGAGGTGATAGGAAGTGCAAGTACTCCTAAAATAGCAATCAGACCACCCACAGTTCCTAAAAGTGCATATGATGATTCATACACCACGTTTGCAGGTCCTCCGTGCTTGATAGCATTAAGAAGTGAGGTTGCATCAGGGTAGAAAGTCATACCGATAGTTACCCAAACTAAGCCTATAACGCCTTCTGCGACCATCGCACCATAGAACACAAATCTGCCTTCAGACTCATTTTTTAGGCATCTTGCCATCATAGGTGATTGAGTTGAGTGAAAACCTGATAATGCACCACAGGCAATAGTAATGAAAACTAAAGGCCAAATTGGTAGATCTTGAGGATGAGGATTAACATCAAAGCTTGCCCATGAGTAAAACTGAGTAGGACATTTTATCAATAAGCGCACGTAAAACACCGTCGTTTACGGCGGTGATATAAGTGCGCGGTAAAATAATTTGACAACTCTGTCGTAAG
>ONCS01000101.1 GCA_900316375.1 uncultured Succinatimonas sp.
ATCTGTGAAAAATCAGGTGAAAAGCACTTTGAGTGGTTTGGTAGGTTACTTACAAGCCATTATAAAGGCATTACATCCTATGCTAGATACCATATATCGTCAGGTAAGGTAGAGGGTACTAATAACCTCATAAAAAGTATTAGAAGGAATGGGTATGGTTACCCAGATGATGATTACTTTTTCCTAAAAGTTTTGGATCAATCTAGACGTAAATGATCTAGTGATCCCACTGGAAATTGCATTGAACCAGGCTTTTTAAATAGTGTATTTTCTCAACTTTGTGAAGGCTCAAGTATTTATCATGATTACAAATCAAATCTTGAGCTAGGCAAGGGCAGAGCTGATTGCGCTTTTTATATAACCCCTGAAGATATAGAAAAAGACTACAAAGGCATAGTTATTGAGATAAAAGCTGCTACTAGCGATAACAACAAAAAAGACTTCGCTCAAAAAGCTCTATCTCAAATTGAAGATAAAGAATACGCAAAATCATATCTTTTAAGTGATGATTCTTTAGTGTCTGTAAATTACTACGGTATCGCATTCTTTGGTAAAAAGTGCAGTGTTGTAGCAAAAACAATTACTAGGGATGATGACTAGCTTTTAGATGACTCCCCATTAAACCTCTTACTTAAATTTGAACCTAAATGGCGCAAATATCGGCAATTTCTCGATAAATCAAGAATACTTGCTCATTTTTGATACAATGTAGCCACATTGACAACTTTTAGGTTCAAATAATAATGTTTACTACAACTACTACTTTCATTGTTTATATCTTCTCGATGTTAGTTATCGGTATCATCGCAGCAAGATCAACTTCTACTCTTAACGACTACGTATTAGGTGGCAGAAAGTTAGGCCGTGTGATCACAGGTCTTTCTGCTGGTGCTTCTGATATGTCAGGTTGGCTTTTAATGGGCGTACCTGGTGCAGTATTTACCTCAGGTATTGCTGTAGCATGGATGCCAATTGGTCTTACCATCGGTCAGTGGTGCAACTTTAAGTTTGTGGCTGCACGCCTTCGCTCATTTACTCAAAATGCATCTGAAGCTTTAACTCTTCCTGATTACTTTGCAGCTCGTTTTAAAGATAAATACCGTATCACTGCTATCGTATCTTCAATCATTATCTTAATCTTCTTTGTTGTTTACTGTGGTTCAGGCATGGTATCAGGTGCTCGTCTATTTGAGCAAACCTTCCAAATGGACTATCACAACGCTCTTTTAATTGGCGCTGTATCAACCATTCTATACGTTTGTATCGGTGGTTTCTTAGCAGTAAGCTGGACTGATGCAGTTCAAGCAACCTTAATGATTTTTGCTCTTATCATTACTCCAATTATTATCGTAACTGACTGTGGTTCAATTACTGATGCTAATGCTGTAGTTGCTGCAAAATCAGCTGACATGGTTGATATCTTCAAAGGTACATCTATTATCGGTATGATTTCACTTGCTGGTTGGGGCTTAGGCTATGTAGGTCAGTCACACATCTTAGTAAGATTTATGGCTGCAAAATCAGTTCGTGGCATGGGCGGTGCTCGTCGTATTTGTATCTCATGGATGGCTTTATGTCTATTAGGTGCAATGCTAGTAGGTTTCTATGGTGTAGCTTTTGCTGAGCGTCACGGTATTACCGTTGATAATCCAGAGCAGATCTTCATCATCGCTACTCAGACTCTATTTACCCCATGGATTGCAGGTATCTTATTATCAGCAATTCTAGCAGCTGTGATGTCAACTCTATCATGCCAGTTATTAGTAGCATCAACTACCTTAACCGCTGACTTCTATAGAACTGCGCTACGTCCTCATGCAAGCCAAACTGAGCTAGTTTGGGTAGGCCGTGCAATGCTTCTATTAGTTGCTATCATCGCTTACATCATCGCATGGGATCCAAATTCAGGTATTCTAAAGCTTGTTTCATACGCATGGGCAGGTTTTGGTGCTGCATTCGGTCCTACCGTTGTATTCTCAGTATTCTGGCGCAAGATGACATTACCTGCTGCTATTTTAGGTATGATCACAGGTGCAGTAACCGTGATCGTATGGGAAATTGGTGGTTTCTTTGATATGTATTCACTAGTTCCTGGATTTATTCTTTCATCTTTAGTCATTTACGTGGTAAGCTTAGCAACACAGAAAGACAATGCTGGTGTTGAGCAGTTATTCAACCATTTAGAAGCTAAGTTCTGGGAAGAGGTAAAAGAGCACTAATTATTGCTCTTTGCCATAGAGGTTTTAGGAGCACGAATTGAGAAATTTACCACCAAATGTATATCTACATTCTTACTTGCAAAAAGCAGGAGTTAGATTTAATCAAAATTTGGTGGATACTATAGCAAAAAAAGGCTTTGGTTATTCTTTCTACGTGTTCCTTATTCTATTTGCGCTGTTAGTTACTGCCTATCTTACTAACAGCCTTTATCTGTTCCATTCAAATACCAATTTCTACATCTTATCAACATTAGTTGTAGCTTATCTCTTACTCTATATCTATAGGGTTGTTCGCTTTAGATTGATGCGTAAAAAACTACGTGAGGATAATGATCCAATCGTAGTCGAAGCATATGCCATTGTGCTTTTTGATATAAGTCCTACTAATGTGGATAAAATCATCAAGCCAAAGAAGTCAGCTGTTTTATATAAAGAGTCAGGCAGTAAAAAGCCAAGATTCTTCACAGGTGCTGTAAAGTCAGGTATTGAGCATCACTACTATAAAGATCAAATTGCTCGTGTCTTTATTGATAGACGTGATCCTAAATACTACTCAGTTGATGATGATAAGTTCTATAAGACTGTAAGTGAAAAGAAGTTAGAAAAGGGCAGTGCTTATGCCATCGGTAAACTTGTAGGCTCTAAACTTAACAAAGACTATAAATCAATCGGTCAACGACCCACCGCTTAAAGCTACGCTTTTGAAGCGGGGGCTTCACAGCCTAGTTGACTAGACTAAGTGCTTAGAGCACTACGTTATTTGAGAA
>ONCS01000075.1 GCA_900316375.1 uncultured Succinatimonas sp.
AATTAGCGTAGAGGTTTTGTGTCACCTTTTGAAAAGCACAATACAAATAAAACTCTACACTATTATAAAAATACATAAAACCTACTATAAAGACTAACAACTACAACAATGGTATGTACATATGTCCTCAAAACAAGATGAACAAAAGTTTATCGATTCTTATGGAGAGAATGGCGTAAACTTTAAGAACTTTTCTGAAAGTTCACAATCCGAAGATAATTGCGCAACCTCCCAATTTACTCTTCTCCGTGAAATGTCCACTATTAAAGAAGAATTAGAAGAAACAGATCCTTCTAGCCCTAATTCGGTAATGGAGCTTATCAAGGGGAATGAGCCTAAAAAGAAAAAAGACAACGAGCCTAAGGTTAATATCAACTACGTTGCTAAACCTTTACGCAATCGTTCTTCTCTTCAGAATTTCTTAAAAGCTGGTATTGATGAAGATCTAATTGAAGATAACTTTAGTCAAGATCAAGATGATTTCCCAAGCTTAAACAATGTAAGATCTAAGAATAATTCTACTGCCCCTGCTCCTGTAAGCCGTAATGTTAAAGGCTATAAAGGTCTGTTTAAATCTTCTGATCGCTACACCAATAATGATCAAAATACAGACGAAACACTTCAATCAATTTACAAGAGATTATTAAAATGCCAGTAATTAGCGTATGTTCACCAAAAGGTGGCGTAGGTAAGACCACCGTAGTTGCAAATTTAGCTTATGCTTTCTCACGCTCTGGTTCTAAGGTTGTTGTAGTAGATTTTGATCCTCAAAATGCTCTACGTTTATACTTCGGTTTAAGCTTAAATGATGAGCGCGGTTTTGTAACCTTACCTCACAATGATTGGTTAAACTCTTGCATCAATGTTGATAAGAACCTCTTCATGCTACCTTTTGGTAAGTCAAACAAAGAGCAAAGAACAGTTTTAGATGAAGCTTTAAAAGAGCCTGATTACTTTAGAAAAGTTCAAGGTTCTATCTTTAATAACCCTGATGTTCTAGTAATTGCTGATTTCCCTCCTGGATACTCACAGGCCTTAGAGTCTATTGCTTCTGTATCAAAAATGCAGATTGTGCCATTACTTGCTGATGCAGCATCAGTTTCATTATTCTCTCAGCTTTTAGCTGGTGGTTTGATGGATGGTTTAGTAGGTGGTGGTTTAGGCTATTACATCGTATTAAACCAAATTGATAACCGTATTAAGTTAAACCGTGAAGTGCAAAACTTTGCTATCCAAAACTTCAAAGACAATTTACTTGGCATGATCCACCGTGATATCTCAGTTACTGAGGCTGCAGGTCAGCAGGTTTCTGTTTATGACTACAACAAGAACTCAGCAGCTGCTTTTGATATCGAGAACATTGCCTTAAAGGTTGCTCAAAAGCTTGGCTTTGATGTAAAGAAAGGCACAATGATCATCAATCCTTTACGCCAAAATGGTTAGTATATGCGCGCTTTAAAATTTTTATTTTTATTCTTGGTTGCTCTACCCATGTTGGTTTTGGTGGTAGTAGCCCCAATGGATGCTAAAAACCAATTTTATTTTGGTCTAGGCATGTGTGTTGTGTGCTTAATTGCGCATTTTCTTTCAAAGAAACACTTTATTTCTTTTTGTATTCTAACTGTAGCGGTGTTGTGTTCAACCCGTTATATGTACTTTAGAATCACTCAGACACTGTACTTCCCAAGTTTAATTGACATGATCTTTGGTATCTTGTTGTTACTTGCTGAGTGCTATGTTTACATGGTATTGCTCTTAAGCTTCTTCCAATTGTCATGGTCTTTAAAGCGTAAGATTGTGCCACTTCCAAAAGATACAAGCTTATGGCCAACTGTTGATGTATATATTCCTACATATAACGAAGAGTTATCAGTTGTTCGTGATACCGTGTTAGCAGCTCAATGTCTTGAGTATCCAAAAGATAAGATGAAGATCTACTTACTAGATGATGGTAAGCGTAAAGAGTTTGCTGCCTTTGCAACTGAGGCTAATGTTGGCTACATCACCCGTACAGATAATGCTCATGCTAAAGCTGGTAACCTAAACCATGCTATGACCTTAACAAACGGTGAACTAATTGCAATTTTCGACTGTGACCATATCACAACTAAGATCTTCTTACAGTCAACAGTAGGTGCATTCATTAAAGATAGTAAGCTTGCTTTGATGCAAACCCCTCACCACTTCTATTCACCAGATCCTATTCAGCGTAACTTGTATCTAGGTCGTGATATTCCACCTGAAAATGATCTTTTCTACGGTCCTATTCAGCGTGGTAACGATAACTGGAACGCAACCTTCTTCTGTGGTTCTTGCGCGGTAATTCGTCGTAAGGCTCTAGATGAAATTGGTGGATTTGCGGTAGAAACTGTGACCGAGGATGCTCACACTGCATTACGTCTACAGCGTCGTGGTTGGAAAACTGCTTTCTTAGATCACATCCTATCAGGTGGTCTAGCTACCGAGCGTTTGGTTTTACACTTACAACAGCGTAACCGTTGGGCTCGTGGTATGATTCAGATCTTCAGACTTGATAACCCATTATTAGGTAAAGGTCTATCATTTGCCCAAAGACTTTGTTACTTGTCAGCAACAACTTACTTCTTCTTTGCTGTTCCTGTACTAATCTTCTTATTTACCCCAATTCTATACCTAGATTTTGGTATTTCGATTGTGCATGGTTCTGTAGGTTTGATGTTAGCTTATGCATTCCCTCATTTGATAATGTCTATCTTTGCTAACTCAAGACTGTATGGTAACTATCGTTACAGTTTCTGGGGACAAATTTACGATTTGATCTTGTCATTCCACTTAGTGCTACCTACCGTAGTTACCTTAATCTTCCCTCACAAAGGTAAGTTCAACGTAACCGATAAAGGTCAGACTGTTGATAAGTCATATTTCGATGCTCTTTCAGTTCGTCCTCATTTAATTGGTGCAACTGTGCTAGTTTTATCAGTAATTTATGGTTGTGTGAAATTATCACTTCCTGAGTACTTTGATATTCAGTCAGGTCCTGCAGCATTAAACATTTTCTGGGCAATTTTTAACCTAATTCTACTGATTGCTGCAATTTGTACAGGTCGTGAGACTGCTAATAAGCGTAAAGCTCAGCGTCTTCCTTTACAAGCACCTGTAAACATCTACCAAGCAAGTGGTATTTGTTCACGTACTACTATGCGTGACTTATCAATGAGTGGTTGTCGTGTAGATGGCTTTACAGGAAATGAAGCAATTAACCTAGATGATGATCCAATCACTGATATTGAGATTGCAACTGACTACACCACCATTTGCGTACCAGTTGAGAGAATTCAAAGAGAAGGTGAGAGTGATACTTACCTGCGCTTAAGCTTTGTAAATACCGATATTGATATGCGTCGTGAGTTTGTACGTTTGCTATTTAGCCGTGCTGATACTTGGGTTCGTCCAAAGTACAAGGCCGACAACCCAATTCGCTCTTACTTTACAATTTTAGCTTGCATTAAAGATTCATTATTCAGCCGTCGCCGCCATGATGATATCCACACTGCAGTTGTAGGAGGCAAGGGTGAGTAATTTTCAAATGAATAAGTTTAAGTTTAAATCCTGCCTAAATGCCTTAGTTATGGCAGGTGTGTTATGCGTAAATCCTGTATTTGCAGCAGGTAATGTTGACGATGAGAATCTGCCATTGCCAAAAGCATTACAAGATGTGTTAGTTGATGCTTCAGCTATCGCTAATATCAATTCACAGGATAATAAGCAAAATAACAAAGCTCAAGAAGAGCAAGTACCTCAAAATCCTGATAACTTTAATTTTGACAATACAG
>ONCS01000102.1 GCA_900316375.1 uncultured Succinatimonas sp.
CTTACGACAGAGTTGTCAAATTATTTTACCGCGCACTTATATCACCGCCGTAAACGACGGTGTTTTACGTGCGCTTATTGATAAAGTGATCAACATGAATGTCGTTATTTATCTTTTCAAACTCTGTTGAGAGCTTGTATTGAGAGTTTTGAGAGTTGAACTTGTCTTTGTTTTCAAGCCAAGACAAAAACTTACTTACATTGTTGTTTTCGTTTTTCACAAAGATCTTTTTGCACTTAGGGCAAAGATTATAGAAACACTCTATGTCTTTTCCATGCTCTTGAGCGTATTTAACTAAAGCTAGCTTGTACTTCAAAAGTGACTCGCGCTTTACCTCATAATCATCAAGATTAAATGGTAAGTTATTTAAATCATGCTTTGGATTTGCTTCTTTTAAGTAGATTAAAAGATTTACAAAGTTAGCGCTACTTACCAAAAACTGATTGTCACACAAGAAATCATAGATAATTGGATTTAGCCACAACATGCCTTTTGACTTATTAAATCCGTAGAAATTACCACCTGATGAATTATGCAGTGAGGCAATCGGATTTGACTTCATTTTAGATGAGCACTCTGAGACCACATCTTTATAAAGCTTAGAACTTACACTTTCAATACTAGCTAATGGTACATATTCATCAGCTTTAAAACTGTGTTTTACAAGCAAGTTATCAAGATAAGACTTAAGACCTTTTTCTTGATTGTTTTTGCAAAGATGTAAGCCGTATTTTACAGTCAGCATCCAACACACTTTTGAAAAAGTAAGGCCAAGATCTTTAAAAGATAAACAATAACTTGTATCTTGCTTGTGCTCTGAGGTGAGATCTTTTACTTTCTTCTCTACTAGATTTTGTACATGCTCATAAACAGCTTTTACAGAAAAGTTTTGACCACTTGATTTTGACTCTGCTAGTTCTTTTTCTGTTTCATCTATAGACTCTTGCAAGAAGATCTCACGTGCTGATTTAGCCTTATCAAGATTTTCTAAAATGCTATAGAGCAAAATATATTTATAGCAAGTTTGATTAGACATGTTAGAAAAGATGGCAGATGACATTAAAGTGCTCATCTCACCATAGTACTCAGCATAACTTGGTGTATCTTGTGGTGTTAGAGCTTTATAACACTCAAAAGTTGAAGCACATTTATCTTTGGTTGCTGCCATAGTTGTTGCCATTATTACTAACCTACAGCTTGTGGAATTAGATCAACAATGGTTCTAAAAAAGGCCATGATCTTCTCTAAGCCCCAGTGACTACCAAACATCAAAGCGCCAACGGTTACCAAAAGACGAGGCAAGAAAGATAGGGTTTGCTCGTTAATTGATGTTGCTGCCTGGAAGATAGATACTACAAGACCTACGCACAAAGATGGGATAATACTTGCACTTACTAAAAGAGCAACTAAGCCTAAAGCTTCACGGACGATATCGACAAAGACCTCTGGTTCCATCTTTACCCTCCTACGCCTATACCAAAGCTTGACATCAACGTCCCCATAATCAATGACCAACCATCAACGAGCACGAATAACATCAGCTTAAATGGTAAGGACACAATCATAGGTGATAGCATCATCATACCCATAGCCATCAGGATGGAGGCTACTACTAGGTCAATAATCAAAAATGGCAAAAACAGCATAAAGCCAATTTGGAAAGCTGTTTTAAGTTCACTGACGATAAAAGAAGGAATAACTACACGCAATGAGGTGCTTTGCAAATTATCCTCATCAAGCTTTTCGTTAGCAAACTGCGCAAAAGCATTTAAATCAGTCATACGAGTTTGATTGAGCATAAACTTCTTTAAAGGTACTTGAGCTTTATCAAATGCATCACGGGCTTGAATTTGCTCATTCATGTAAGGCTCAATAGCTGTAGTGTAGATATCATCAAAAACAGGTGTCATCACAAATACGGTCATGAACAAAGCAATACCGATTAACACTTGATTTGAAGGAGATGTCTGAAGACCTATGGCCTGTCTTAAAATTGCTAAGACAATAACAATACGCGTAAATGAAGTCATCATCACCAAGATACTTGGTAAGAAACTTAGCAAGGTCATTAAAATCACAACTTGCAAAGATACAGCGTAATCAGTGGTACCGTCAGGATTAGTTTGTACTGTGAAAGCTTGAATATCTAGATTATTAGCAGCATCTGCTGTAGGCATTAGATATAAAGCAAGACCTGTTAAAAGTGTAAAGATAGCACTGATGGCAAAGGTCTTTTTTAATGACTTAAGCTGAGCTGTAAGTGCCTTAGTATTTGCAAAAGCACCATTAGCTTTTAATTTTTCCATGGTACTTTCTTTAGAATTTCTTTTTAGAAAACTTATCATTCAAAAACCTTTGTGGGTTTGAAGTTTAATCTGTTTTGATATCGATCTGCCTCTATTATAAGCTTTTGACCAATATATTTTGCTTTGAAGACTAAGTTAAAGCTTTTTATTGTGAGCTTTAACCATTAATGATCTTCGCTCTTATCTGAAGACTCATCTTTTACCTGATTATAAGCTTTGTCAAAGATGGCCTTAGACTTTTCAATATCTTGATTTGAGTTTGGCTTTATCTCTGAGATTTCCTCTACTTTTAAAGAAGTATCTTTGTTTGGATTAACCTCAGTTAAATAAGTAATAGAATTTTGAGTAACGCCTAACAAGATGTGTTTGTCATAGGCTTTAACTAAAACCACTCTTTGCTTAGGACCTAAGTAAATTTGATTTAAGGTACCTAAATCATTGCCACCTGTTTTAATAAACTTAATCTTTTTGAGTAGATAGGCAATTACCATGATAATGCCTAAGATTAAAATAGTTGAAAGTAACCAAGAAGCTATAGAGCTGACACTTGTAAAATCGTGGCTTGCTGTTTCTGTTTTAGTATCATCGATTACTGCAAAAGCATTTATTGGAAGAGTTGCACAAGATAAAGTTAAAGATAACAAGGTATTTTTAACTAAATTTTTTAAAGAAATTTTTGATTTTAAATGTTGGATATTCATGCTAACTTCAACTATGTTATAGATTTATGTGAATAACCACTCCCTAAAGGGAGAGGCTTCGAAGATCAGACCTTAAATATTGCTACTTAAGACCTATCTTCATCTAGAGGTGTTA
>ONCS01000021.1 GCA_900316375.1 uncultured Succinatimonas sp.
CACAATAAATCTGCTTATTTCAACATCTTTTTCGATTCATCCCCTAGCTATAGAGCAAGGGGACTTCTCTCAAATAAATGTTAAAAAATCTTCACTAGGTCTTGATAGTGATGATTTAATTACTGTTGTAAATCTTAAGTGTGAGCCTGCTTTAATTGGCAGTTTTATAAAGGATGATGGAATTTTTTCCGGCCAATCACATGAACAAAGAACACTGGCTGTCAGTTGCTTTAGATGGGGGGCGTTCCTGAGGATAGGATTAAACTCTTAGTTGACATCAGTTTTGAACTTACTGCTTTAAAAGTAGTGAAAAATATGCGCAAGAAGTCGTAGTTTTATCAATTTCTTTTTAGAAAAAATACCTTATAATCAAGACAGATAGCTTTGATTTCTTTAGGCGACGTATTATGGTAAACACTCAATTAAAATTACCTTGTGTTGGTAGCAACAACTTTGAAGTCTTTTTTAAAGATGGTGGCGCATACTACGTTGATAAAACAGCATTTCTTGAAGAAATTTTAAAAAGCAAAACTACTGTATATCTTTTTACAAGACCTCGCCGTTTTGGTAAATCATTGAATTTATCAATGATTGAGTCATTTTTGAAACCTGACTATAAAGCAATAAATTGCTTGGTTCAACGTAAAAAACAAGATCCAAACTATGCTAATACTGACAAGTTTTACGATCACATAGAAGTTACTTCTCATACTGATATTTTTAGTACTTTAAACATTGGAAAAAAACAAGACTTTTGCTTTAAATATATGGGGCAATACCCCGTAGTTTCAGTTTCATTTAGGGAGGCTTTCTCTTTAGAGGATCCTGCCTCTGCTTTAAAAGAACTACAGAATGTTGTCGTAAATCTTGCTAAAAAACTTGGATTCTTAGCAAATTGTGAAGAGTTGGATGAAGTAGATAAATTAACTTTAGGACAACTCCAAAAATTAAATTTTATTGAATTATCTCCTACAGATAGAAAGTCAATTTTAAAAAATTCCCTTCAAAATTTAGTTTCTTATCTTGCTAAATATTGCCATAGAGAAGTGTATTTACTAATAGATGAGTATGATGTTCCATTAGCAAAGACTGCTACTGCTCTAAAAAAGCTTGATGAAAGCATTGCTCAATATCAAAACCAAAATCGTTTAGATAAAGTTTTTGAATTAACTGATTGGAAAGAAGAGTATGCAAATTTCAAGGAAGTTTATTCAACAATGCTAAGCAAAGCTTTGAAGGATAATACCATTATCAATAAAGCAATTGTATGCGGTTGCTTGAGAGTTGTTAAAGAAAGCATTTTTACAGGACTTAATAATTTTTCAGCAGTTGATTTTAACGTGCCTGCATTTTCTTCATTCTTTGGTTTTACTCATGATGAGGTTAAAGAGCTTTTAAAATACTATGACCATGACTTTGATACTTTAAGTAAATACGATTTATGTAGATATTGGTACGATGGCTATAAGTTTGCAGATACTGAGATATTTTGTCCATGGGATATGATCTCTTTTGTTGATGGTATTACTAAAGGTGTTACTGAACCTAAAGCTTATTGGATTGGAACATCAGGTAATGAATTACCTCGTGATCTATTCAATCAAAATCCTAAGGCTTACGCACAAGGATTTGAAGATCTTTTATGCGGAAAAGCAATTGAGGTAAACGTTGAGGATAATCTTAACTATCAATTAATTGAAAAAAATGAAAATCCAAATTACTTTTGGACTTTATTGTATTCAACAGGGTACTTAACCTTAGCTGATGAATCTTGTGAAAATCATGAGCACAAGATGCTTAAAATACCTAATCATTGCGTTAAAAAATGTTTAGAAAATCTTTTGAAATGGTGTTTTTCAACTGGTAATCCAAAGTTCCAAAAGAGTTCTTCAACTATCTTAGATGACTTATACACAGGTAATAGTAAACGCATTGAGTTTGCCTTAAACGAGCTATTAAACCGTTTTGTAAGTTTTATGGACTATTCAAATTCTCCTAAAGAGAGTTACTACCATGGCTTCTTAAATGGTTTGTTTAGTCAATTATCAAGAGATGAGCAAGTGATCAATTACTCTTCAAATCTTGAATTAGGGGAAGGGAGAGCGGATATCTGTTTTGTCATGTTAACAAAAGATCCTGAACTACCAAATAAAGGAATTTTATTAGAGCTAAAGGTTGCAGATAGTTCAAATCTTTTAAATGAGACATCACAAAAAGCTATAGATCAAATTACTTCTAAGCAGTACGACCAAGCCTTTTTAAGTAAGTTCGACATCTTAGGTGAAATCAAATCTTACGGTATTGCTTTCAATGGAAAGACTTGTATTGTTAAAGATAAAACCCTAACAAGATAGCTTTTAAAAACAAAATTAGTACCTTCATCTTTAGTTTTCACAAATCTGTACTAGAATACGCACATTCTAGGAAACGATATGGAAACTAAAACTCAAAAATCTACTTTAATGACTGAAGGCAGCATCTATCAAAAGCTCATCTATTTTGCTGTCCCTTTAATCTTAGGCAATTTTCTGCAACAAATGTACAGCACTGTCGACTCAATTATGGTCGGCAACTTTGTAGGTGCGCACGCTTTAGCTGCGGTTTCATCTTGCGCCATTATCATCATTGTTTTAGTTGCATTATCTCAAGGTATTGCCGTAGGTGCTGGCGTTGTAATTGCTCAGTGTTTAGGCGCGCAAAACTTAAAACATACAAGACTTTCTGTCCACACTGCAATAACAATCTCAGTTATCTTTGGTGTGTTTTTAACTCTTATCACACTGCTCTTTTCAAACGTAATTTTAGTTGCCATCAATACCCCAGATTACCTCTTACAAGACTCTAATGACTATATGTTCTACTACGGCATTGGTCTTGTATTCTCAGTTATCTATAACATGGTTACAGGTGTCTTAAATGCAGCTGGTAACTCTAAAAGATCACTAATCTATCTAGCCTGGGCCTCAATTCTTAATATTGTTTTAGATTACCTTTTAATCTGTGTCCTAGATGGCGGTATTAAAGGAGCTGCCATCGCCTCAACTGTAAGTCAGTTTGTAGCCTGTGTCTTATCTACTTTATATCTAATGAGAGTAAACACCCCATACAAGCTCATGCTTAAAGCCTTAAAGATAAATGGCAAGATGCTCATAAGAATTCTAAGAGTGGGCCTGCCTACAGGCATTCAAGGCACAGTAATTACCTTTTCAAATGTCTTAATTCAGGCTGCGGTAAATAGCTTTGGCTACGAAACCATGGCAGGCTTTGGTGTATATTTGCGTATTGATGGTTTTAATATCCTGCCAATTTTAAGTATCTCGATGGCCATATCGACCTTTGTGGGTCAAAATATTGGAGCTAAGCGCTTTGACAGAGTTCATGATGGTATTAAGTGCTCTTTGATTATCAGTGTCATCTACACCGGACTTTTAGGTGCTTTAGCTTTAATCTTTGGTCATGAGATCAACTCAGTATTTACAGATGACGTCAAAGTTTTAGACTATGCCTATTTGTCTTTGTGGTACTTCTGTCCTTTCTACATCATCTTAGCTGTAATGTACGTGTACGCAGGTTCAATTCGTGGCACCGGTAAAGCCTTAGGACCAATGATCATTATTCTAAGTACCTTCTGTATTTTCAGAGTATTTTGGATCTTATGTATCATGCCAATTAACTACACCTTTGAGACTTTAATCTTGGTGTACCCTTTATCTTGGATTTTTGGCTGTAGCGCTATGTACATCCTCCATCGCAGAACTAATTACAATCAAAGCTATCTTTAGCTGTCATTAAGGCATATATAAGCCAAAGCTCACAAAAATATAGCCCTATTTGAGTGCAAGCGTTTGCATTCATGGACATGTGAATTTTTTATGGCAAAATAAGCGCAGTTTTTGCAAAAACTAAGGATTTTTTCATATGCTAGAACAACTAGATAATGTCATTAACCAAGTTAATGGCTTTTTATGGTCATACGTACTTATAGTACTTTTAATCGGTATTGGCTTGTACTTTACCGTCAGAACTAAGTTCGTACAGATCATTTACATCAAAGAAATGTTCCGTGTTTTAACCCACGGTATCAAATCAAACAAAAAAGATGGTGCACAAGGCATCAGCTCTTTCCAAGCTTTCTGTATTTCTACAGCATCTCGTGTAGGCGTAGGTAACATCGCAGGTATTGCAATTGCTATTACCCTAGGTGGCCCTGGTGCTATCTTCTGGATGTGGGTAATTGCTTTAGTCGGTGCAGCTACTGGTTTTGTTGAAAGTACCTTAGCTCAGATCTACAAAGTGCCATTTAGAAAAGGTGGTTACCACGGTGGTCCTGCTTACTACATTGCAAATGTACTAAAGCAACCAGCAGTTGCAGCTTTATTTGCTGTTTTAATTACCGTTACCTTTGCTCTAAGCTACAACTCTGTACAGTCAAACACTATCGCATCATCTCTAAAAGATGCTTATGACTTTGACCCAATTATCACAGGTTTAGTACTTTGCATTCTAACTTCAATGGTAATTTTCGGTGGTGCTCATCGTATTGCTAAGGTTACTCAGTTCTTAGTACCTTTCATGGCAATTGCTTACTTTATCGTAGCATTTATCATCTTAGCTAAGAACATCACTGCATTCCCTGCAATGTTAGGCTCAATCTTCTACCAGGCTTTCTGCCCAGATGCTGCCATCGGTGGTGGTTTTGCAGCTGTGATTATGACTGGTATTAAGCGTGGCTTATTCTCAAATGAGGCCGGTGAAGGTTCTGTACCAAATGCAGCAGCATGCGCTGTTACCTCACACCCTGTAAAGCAAGGCTTAATCCAAGCTTTAGGTGTATTCGTAGATACCTTATTTATCTGCTCAGCATCAGCTGTAATTGTGCTTTTATCAGGTCAATATGATTTAACTAACCCAGATTACACAGGTATTGCTCTAGTTCAAGGCTCATTAAAGTCTCAATTAGGTGATTGGGTTGTGTACTTCATGTCATTTACCATTACCTTATTTGCCTTTAGCTCAATTATTGGTAACTACTACTACGGTGAGATTAACATCAACTACTTAACCTCAAGTCCAGTTGTCATGACTATCTTCCGTATCTTTGTAGTATTCATGGTATTCTTCGGCTCATACGCTTCACTTTCTGTAGTATGGGATTTAGCAGACTTATTCATGGCCTTACTTGCTTTAACTAACCTTTATGCAATCGTACGTTTAGGCAAGTATGCTTTCTTTGCTCTACGTAATTACTATGCTCAAAAGAACGCAGGCATTATGGAGCCAAAGTTCAAGGCAAGCTTAATGGATAACCAAGACGGCGTTTATGCTTGGGGTAATGAAGAGAAGTGGCTTAAAGATCACGAATAGTCTCTGACTTAAACATTAAAATAAACTTTTAAATTTAAAGGCTCTGCTAAACAGGGCCTTTTTTCATTTTTCAAAAAAACTAATCTTCCTTGATCTAGCAACCAAAGGCATAAAAATCACAAAGCTCAAAAGTTCATTTTTTTAACTGTACAACTATGTATTTTTTGCAGGCTTATAAAATGAACTTAATTTTCAAAAAAAGTCTCTATAGAGGAAAAATAATTAAAATAATTACCTTTTGGAGACCATTATGTCATTTTGGCAATTTAGAAAAGAAGCTGCAAAAAGCACACATGCCTCGTTATCAAACCTTATTGCAAAGCTAAAACTTGGGAATTTAAAGAAGCTTTCTTTACCTTGGTATGTAGTCTTCTATTTAGTAGTTTTGTACTATTCAACTGTACTTAACGCCCAAATCATCTCCCACTTCTACAGAATTCTAGAAAATAGCCAAAATGTCTCTACACTATTCTCGCTAACCCCTCCATTAGTGCTCTTTTCTGCCCTAAGCATAGTCTTTTTAGTATTTTGCTTTAGATATGTTTTCAAGACCGTGATGGCACTGCTTGTCTTCATAGGCTCCATTACTGGTTACTTTGCATATAAATACGGCATCATCTTTGACTATGACATGATGATTAACCTCTTACAAACTAACCCACAAGAGGCTAAATCCTACTTAAGCTTTGAAATTTTCTATAAGATCTTTATATTTGGAGTGTTGCCAACCTTATTTATTCTCTTTGTCAAAATTAAGTGGTCAAAGACTTTTTTAAGAGCAATTGTAGGGCGCGTGATAATTCTAGCAATTGCCTCTTCAACCTTATATGTCATTACTGCTAACTACTATCAAAACTACGCTTCAATTGGCCGTAACCACAATATCTTAAGAAAGGAAATAAGCCCATATAACTTTGTGTGGTTTGGCTATAAAGCGATTAAGCAAACTTATTTTCCAGAAAATGTAGTTTTTCAAAAGCACGGTACTGACTCAATTATTGATAACCCAGGTGAGCGCCCAGAGATCTTTGTAGTTGTAGTAGGTGAGACTGCGCGTGCCCAAAACTTTAAGCACAATGGCTATGAGCGCAACACTACCCCTTACACCGAAGGTCTTGAGAATTTTACAAAATTTGCTCCAGTTACCTCATGTGGCACAGCTACAGCTATCTCAGTGCCTTGCATGTTCTCAATTATGAATCGTGACCACTATGATGAGAAAAAGGCAAAACATCAAAGCTCACTTGTAGATGTCTTAAAGTACGCAGGCTACAAAGTAATGTGGTTTGATAATGACGGTGGCTGTAAAGGCGTATGCGACAGAGTTGAGCACGAGGATTTAGTTGTTAATGATCCAGAGCTTAAAGGAGTATGCACGGATGATTCTTGCTATGATGAGGCTTTATTACGTAAATTAAAGCCACGAGTAGATGCTGCAGCTAAATCTAAAAAGAGCACCGTGATCTTCTTACACGTTATCGGAAGTCATGGCCCTACTTACTTTAAACGCTTACCTGATAACTTAAAGCAATTTAAGCCAAGTTGTGAGCGCGCTGATATTGAAAATTGCTCAGTTGAAGAAATTGTCAACGCCTATGACAATACTTTAGTCTACACAGACTATATCTTAAAAGGTGTGGTGGATATCTTAAGACCATATTCTAAAAACTTTGGTACGGCGATGTTCTATATCTCTGATCATGGTGAGTCTTTAGGTGAGGATGGCTTGTTCTTACACGGTGCCCCTTATGCAATTGCCCCAATTTTTCAACGCAGAGTTCCAATGATGACTTGGTTTTCAAATGCCTTTGCAGAGGATCATAAGATGAACTTAGGCTGCTTAAATCAAGAAGCGCAAAAAGAGCAATTTAGCCAAGATAACTTCTTCCACAGCCTCTTAGGTATCTTAGATGTAAATACCTCATTCTATGATGAGGATTTAGATCTCTTTAATCGTTGCCGTATTTGGAAGAAGCAAAATCGCAATTAAGTAAGATTTTGCGCCCATATGATCGTTAATGTGATTAATAGATTAAACAAATGCATTGCAAAATCTTGTCTTGTAGCCAAAAGTTTTTTGATTTTCAATGCATTTTTATATTTTATGTGAGCTTGCAAGATATATTGAGCATAAAAAGCGTTTAAAATAGTAAGAATTAGAACATGTTTACAAAAAAATAACATACCCAAGACCTTAAGCAATTTTAGCAGAAGGGTTAGGTTGGTTAATGATCTGCCATATTAAGGATGGCAGATCTTTTAAGTTAA
>ONCS01000103.1 GCA_900316375.1 uncultured Succinatimonas sp.
CTTACGACAGAGTTGTCAAATTATTTTACCGCGCACTTATATCACCGCCGTAAACGACGGTGTTTTACGTGCGCTTATTGATAAAGTAAAAGACACCTAAGTGTCTTTTACAATATTTTCAAATTTGAATGAAGTAAAACTTACTGTAACTTCTTAATACGTTCAACTTGAGAGATAACGTCAGTTAAACGAATACCAAATTTATCGTTAACTACAACTACCTCACCGTGGGCAATTAAAGTACCGTTTACAAGCACATCTAAAGGCTCACCTGCTAGACGCTCAAGCTCAATTACAGAACCTTGATTTAACTGTAAAAGGTTACGGATTGAAATCTTAGCGTGACCTACTTCCATAGTGATGGTTACAGGAATGTCTAAGATAGAGTCTAACTTTTTACGCTCTTCAACTGATAAAGGAGCTTTACCTGATGAACCGTCATCATCAAAGTCCTCAATCGGAGCAGCACTTGGGTCGCCACCGTTCTCTTGAGCACCTAAAGCTGCAGCCCACTCGTCGGCTAGTTTCTGATCATCTGACATATTTATTACCTACTAATCATCATCAAATTCTTCAAGTTCATCATCATCGGTAACATTCATATTGTTGCCCTTGATGAAGCTTAGATCGTTCTTAGCGCTCTTAGGACGCTCTAAGACCTCGGATATCTTAATTGCAAGTTTATCTTTATTGCGACCAAGCTTTGCGTGATAGCTTGGAAGATCTTCAATAAAGACCAGCAAATTATCAGGGATATCCACGTTTAAGATATCACCTGGCTTAAAGTTCATAATGTCACGTAAACTTACAAGAGTATCTAAAAGCTTAACTCTCATGTCTACGTTAACATCCATAACCTCTTCACGTAGAGCTTTATTCCAGCGAACATCTGTATCACCTTTATCAGACTGCACACCGGCATCTAATAGTTCACGGATAGGCTCAATCATGGAATATGGGAAGCAGATGTGAAGATCACCACCGCCACCATCTAAGTCGATATGGAATTGGTTTACTACCAAAACTTCAGATGGGCTAACAATGTTAGCCATAGAAGGGTTAACCTCAGAGTCTAAGTATTCAAACTCAGCATCCATAACAGGAGCCCAAGCTTCTTTATAGTCGGCAAAGACCATCTTTAAAAGCTTTTGAATAATACGACGTTCAGTTGGGGTAAATTCACGACCTTCAATCTTAGTTCTAAAACGTCCCTCACCTCCGAAGAAGTTCTCTACTAAGATGAAAACTAATCTTGCCTCTAAGGTTATAAGAGCAGTACCTTTTAAAGGTCTAAAGCGCACCATGTTCAAAGAGGTAGGTACATACAATGTCTGTAAGTACTCACCAAATTTCATCATGTTAACGCCAGTCCAGGTAACCTCGGCACTGTGACGCATCATGTTAAATAAACTAATACGCATGTGACGGGCAAAACGTTCATCTACCAACTCCAAAGTTGGCATACGACCGCGGACGATACGCTCTTGTGAGCCAAAGTCAAAGGTTTTGATACCCGAGACGTCTTGCGGCTCTTCAGGCTCTACATCGTCTGCTCCATGTAACAGAGCATCAATTTCGTCTTGGGTTAAAAATTCTGTCACGGTAAATCCTAATTAGTATTAGAGATATTTCGTTTTAACTTAAAATCATTAACTACTGTAGAACAAATCCGGTAAATAAGATCTGATCGATTACAGGAGTTTTAGCAACTTCATTTACCTTAGCACGAGTTGCATCTAGCAATTCACGCTTAAGTCTAGTACGACCTGATGGAAGTAATAAACCTTCATAGCTTTGTGAGCTTAACTTATCAAAGATAATTGAGTTGATTAAGGTTAAATGCTTTTGAGCTAGAGCTTGATTCTCTTCGCCTTGAACAACTAGCACTACCTCTATTTGACCGGTGTGAAGTCTGCGACCTGATTTAACTGTAAAGGTAAAAGTAGATCCACATGGAACATAGATTTCACGTTGTAATAACTGCTCTTGCTTCTCTTCTTGTGCCTTTTGAGCTGCAATTTCTTCAGGAGTTGGACCTTTCTCATCAAAAGGAGGAAGCTGAAAATAAACAGCAGCACCCATATAGCCACCAGCACCTAAGATGAGGACTACTGCAAGTAGCATTAAATAGAAGACAAGACCTCTTTTCTTTGGTGAATCTAAATCATCTGAATCTTTATTTTTCTTAGCCATAAAATCTCTCCTAATCTTTCTATATTATGGCACAGCAAGTTGAATTCACTATATTTTTTCTAAAATTACGTGTTTAAAACGTGCTAAAACTTGTATTTTTTAAGATAAGTTTTGTTTTGCTGTAATGTTTTTGTGTTTTATCTTTGAAATTAAGCGTCTGTCGACTGTAAAACTCCTTATACAAATTTTTGACTATTGTCCCCTTGTAAAGCTTTTTTTTGCAAAGATAGTGCCATAAGTTGCTTACAGCACTAACTTTAAATTTTGAAAAGCTAAGTCTAAGCTACAGATTTTTTATCCAGGGTATCGCTTAGGTTATCCTCAAAAGATTCTACAAAAGTCTTAGCAAGAATTTGATTTTGCTCTAAGCTCTCTTGTAGATCTGATAGGCCATCTTCTAGCATTGCCTTAGTGTTATCATCAGATGCCTTGATAGTGATCTTAGATACATCTTGATTATTGCTAAAGTCTAAGCTAATTCTCATCTGACCTAAGCCTTTTGGATTTAAGGTTAGGTTCATAGTCTTTTGATTACGTGCTGCCATTTCCATGATCTTCTCTGAAATAGCCTGTGCATTTCTACGTAAATCAGAGCTTAAAGATAACTTAGCAGAGTCTAAGTTAGACTCTTTTAAGCCCTTGCATAAAATACCATTAGATGAAGCAAATAAGGCTTGGTTTTCAGCACCATGCTCAGCGTTATTTAAGCTATTGTGCATAGCCTCATTTAATGATGCCATCTGGCGATTACGTAAGTTTAATGATTCCTCTAAAGTTAAGTTCTGACGCTTGTGCTTAAGCATTTCTTCTTCATTGAGGATATCTGAATCTAACTTAGCCTCATCACTTGCTAAAGCATTTGGATCGTAAGACTTAGTTGTCTGGTTATTAAACTTTTGATTGCCCAATACAGCGCTTGCTGCTATTGAAGAGTTCATGCTCTGTGATAAGGTATTATTCACACCGTTATTAACCACAGTATTCATGGTAGCTGCGTATCTTTGTGCTTTAAGATTACCTATGATCTCATTTTCAGTTAAAGTGTTTTTAAAGTTCTTGGAGTTATAGGCATTGTTTGAATAAGCATCATCAGTTAGTGGATCATGCTGAGCTTGTGCTTGAACATCTTTTGGATCGCGTACACCTAACTTCTTTAAGAATAACTTTGATAAGGCATCAGTTAAAGAATCAGTGTTTTGATCGGATGTAATATCATCAATAGTCTCTTGAACACTAGCATTATTGTCATTGCCATTTAATCTTGCACTAAGACTATCAGCTGATTCAATTACCGCAGCATGCACTGAACCTATGGTATTAGCTACTTTCACACTAGCGCCATTGTACTCAGATGTGGTTTGAGCATTTGCTTTTAAAAGATCGATTGAGCGCTCTAAAGATAAGTCTTTTTGCTGCTCTTTATTCTCGGTTAAGTTATTTAACTTTGAATCTAAATTAGTCTTACTCTCATCTACAAGCTTATTCATCTTTAAGCTTTGTTCAATGGTTGTAAGCTCATCTAATGCAGCATCTGCTTTGTTTAGGTTATGCTCTTCAATACTTACTTTTGAAACACCTGCATCTGCTAGTAAATCCTTCATGTAGCTATTTAGATTTTGCTCATGTAATGAGTTATTGCCATTTGAATTTGCCTGATTTTTTGATCTTAACTCATTACGTAAATTCATGGCTTTAGCAACTAAATCATCAAATAAGCTATCGGTTTCATCAAGATTTGCTAAATCTTTAAAAGCACTGCTATCTAATTGTGAAGTTAACTTATCAATAAATTTTGATAATTTATCTAAGCTTTCTTGAGATAACTTTGATAAATCCAATGACTCAGCATCAGTGCCAAGTAAAGATGCTAATAAGTTTTTAGCATCAGCTTTATCTAAACCTTGATTTTGTAAAGTGGCAACTAAATCATTAGCTGATGTGAAAGAGCCACCTAAAGCATTAAGTGAATTTAAAAGATCATTTACCTCTTGAGCACTAGCATTAAGATCTAAATTGCCATTGCTTAAAGATAATTCACTGCAGTCCCCTAATAACTCTTTAAAGTTATCAGATAAAACCTTCTCATCGCGCTTTGAAGATACTTCATCTTCTACATATTGCTCTTGTCTCTTATCGACATTTTTAGCATAAGAGTTATTTAAATCATTTTTAGAAGTCTGCTTAAGATTTGCCTTAGTTGAAGCATTGCTCTTTAAAGCTACACTTGCCTGATTATTAAGATTTGAATGTAAAGCATCAAAAGAGTTTTTCTTTGAGTTTTTTACATTAATTGCAGATAAGAGCTGAGTAAAATCAGAGGCTTTACTCTTATCATTGCGAGAATTTACTTTGCCATTAGTGGCAAGGTTATCTTGATTGCTTGAATATGTATTGCCGATTGCCTGCATATACATTTCCCCTTCATATCTTTTAGATAGTTGATTTTATTAAGTTTTTCAAAAGGTTAGTTTCGATATTTCTCTTTTAATTTTTACCTTTTGAAGATGTACTAATGACTAATATGCAATGGCTGTGCCAAAGTACAATTGAAGAGCTTGTAAGAGAAGAGTTAGAGAGTTTGAGGATATGTGATTAAGGAACTTAAGAATGAGTCGCGCTCAAGAACTTAAAAGAAAAAGCAGGAGACGATCTCCTGCTTAAATTACAATTTTGTTACAAATTAAGTCTTAGAAAGTGTAGCGAGCATTAGCATTGATACCAAACTCTTTGTTGATAGAGCCTGCCTTAAACATTGTTGCAACACCTAAGTTTAAGTTCTCATGAGTTGCATCTAAACTAATACCGCCATTGAAGACTACATTGTCAAAGCAGTCAGTATCAGTATGCACAGAACCATTAACACCAGTTAGAGCAGTTTCTGACTTAATGTTCTTATCACCAAAGTTAAAGGTCATACCAACATCGGCTGTGGTCTTAACATCCCAATCTCCTGATTTTCCAAGCATAGTACCTGAAATACCTACAGGAAGTGAGAATTGACTTAATTTGTCAGTCTTACTTTGTGATACCACGCCTAAGCTTGAATTTAAGCTTAGATCATCAAACTTAAATGAGTTATAACGTAAACCTAAGTGAGGCTGAATAATTGAGCCATTGTTAAGAGTTAACTTATAGCTACCATTTACGCCTAAGGTAAAGGCTTTAACCTCACCATCGGTGGTCAATCTCTCAAAGCCTTTAGTGGTAGTTAAAAGCTTAATCTCATTATCAACCTTGGTGTAGTTCATATCAGCTGAAACATCAAAGTCACCAAAGGAAGCGCCACCATAAACACCTAAGCCAAATGACTTCACATCATTTGATGTAGGTGCTGCGTTACCTGATGGGGTAATATCACCTGCGCCAATTGCGGTAGCTAGACCTACACGAAAATTACCAAGCTTAGTATCAGCACCTAAGGTTACACCACTTAAGTTTGAATTTAGAGTATAAACTTGACCTTGTGCTTGAGCTTTTTGGGTATCGGCATTTCTAAAGAATGGATTTAGCCATACAGAAATTCCTTCATCCTTTTGATTATGAAGTTGTGACTGAGAGTGGCTACCACCTACTCGATTTGAAACAGCATCAACTAAGACATCACTTGCAAGGTTTGCTGCAGTAAAGGCACCAGAGTAAGCTGCTACGTGAGCAACATTATTGATAGCTAAACCGTAATCTTCAATATTGTTTGTGAGCATAAACTCTGCACCCACGCCAGCACCTTTTCTTAAAGTTAAGATAGCTTGTTTTACATAGTCAACTACAGGACGAGATGCTAGAGCTAGGTTGAAATCAAGCTTCTTTGATACAGAGCCTGTAAACTTCTTACCATCAAAGGTGATGTCATAGAAGTTTGACTTATTATCAATGGTTACTTGAGCATTTGAGGTATCAACACCTTCACCTGCGGTGGTCTTTGCAAAATACACATCTTTAATTAAGACTCTTGAGTCAATTCTACCAGTTAGTGCGATCTTAGAGCCAGACTGAATTTGAGCTGAAGACGCACCAGTGCCAACACCACTAATTAAAACGCCATCTTGAGCTACTGCATCTTCGTAAGCATCACTTGATAGTACTACAGCAGATCCGCTAGCCATCTTTAAAGTACCGGCATCAGTTACAGAAGTTGAAGTACTAGTAATTGACTTATCTACAACTAAATTACCATTTTCAATACCAATGGTACGATTTAGATAAGCTACAGCGCCAACACCATCTTCTTTTAAAGAGCCTTTATCATCGGTATAGCCAAGTTTTGATAGATCAGATCTTGCTTTAGAATCAGAACTTCCAAAGGCAAATACAGAGTTTTGACCCACATTTACTTTAGCATCAATGTTTCTAGTGCCATTTACACCAGTTTGAACAGTAACTACCTGTGCCTTTTGACCATAGTCAGGATCAATAACCAAGGCACCAGATGTAGCAAGCTCTCTAATTGCTACCTCGTTAACCTTACCGTCAGCTCCACCGATGTTAATTTGCCTGTCACCTAATAAAGTGCCAACCTTAACATTAGCGCCACCAGTGATAGAAGTTGTGCCTTTTAACTCTAAGGTATTAGCATCTAGTGAGCCACCATTTACAGAAGCATCGCCTCCGATAGAACCCTTGCCGTGAATTACAGTGCTAGTATTATTCTCAACTGTAAACCACTGCTCTGTGGTTAAATCATTAGTCTCAATTGAGGTGTTAGTTGCATAAACGCCTTTAGCTAAAAGAGCACCAGATAATTGAACCTTGGTGCCTTGAGCTAAGCTTACCTCACTAACACCAGCATTTGCCCCACTTTGAAGATTATGACCGATGATAGTTGAATTCTCGCCTACTTTGACATCACCAGTTTTAACAGTAATGTCCCCTGAGTTTGCATTGATGGTAATGCCTTTGCTATTCTCTTCTAAAGTATTTACAGTAATTGCATTAGCATTAAGCTTTGCATAATCTTTTAAAGTTGCTTTGTCATTAGCAATTATTTGATTAGCATTTATATTGCCATCTAAATCTAATTTCTCTACAGCAATATTACGAGCGTTTAAAGTACCATTTTCAACTTCAAGGTTACCGGTCTTAGTTGAATCAACTTCAAAATTGCCATTAGCGTACTTACCACCGATATCACCTAAAGTACCAGAGCCAAAAACATGTAATGTCTCTGTGCCGGTATTAAACTCAACATCTGCAACATTGCCATTTACTTTAGTAGCTAGTTGCTTTGCAGCATCTTTTGAGCCTAAGGTTAAAGTCTTACCCGCAACGATTTTAAGCTTAGTGTTATTGTCACCGTCTTTAAACTCAACAAAACCTAAACCACCTTCTACAGCATCGCCATCAGCAACTACTGTCTGCACATTGCCAATATCAAGTAAACCTTTACTGCTTGAATTTTGGAAAAGGTTGTTTAAAGCATTACGATCTTTTGCAGACAATCCCTTGTTGCCAATGACTGTAGTTAGATCGCCAATCTTGATGGTACCTTTGTTGATAACACTATTTGCAGACCATGCATTGCCATGTTTAAGCTCTTTAGTATTAGGAGCATCAACATCAGCACTTAATGAAGTAGAAGAGGTAGTCTTAAATGTGCCATCAGCTTGCTTGTCAACAAGCTTTGCAGTATTAACTGCATTGCTAATATCTAAAACAGCTCTTGTATCATCTACAGTAAGAGTAGCAGATCCTACATTTACAGAGTTAGCAACTACTGGAGCACTACCAGTGATTCTGCCACTTACAACAGATTTAACCGTAGTATTAGCGTTAGAGATTAAATTGCCTTTTAGCTCATCAAAGCTAAAGCCTGCTTTACGATTATCTAAAGCACCTTCATTTGCTACTTTTAAAGTACCATTTTGGCCTAATGCGATATTAGCAGCACTGCCTACAATTAAAGTACCATTAGCTACAACTTCAATATCTTTAGCGCTTAAAGTACCGTTTTCTATATCAATAGTTTGAGAGCCGTCAACGGTTAACGTATCTAAATCAGATCCATTTTTGATACTGAGCTTGGCATTACTATCAACTTTAACGTTACCATAAACCTTTTCAAACTCTTCTTTAGTAAAGTCTTTAGCAAAAGATCTTAAAGTAAGTAAGGTATTGCCTGCAGTGTAAATTGAGCCACTAACATCAGCAAATAAAGTAGCCTCAGGAGTTACGTCATTGGTTTCATGGTTCTTTAAATTAAAGTTGCCATTTACGCCTTGTCAAAACACAGCGTGATTTCCAGAGAAGTTTACAGTTGGAGCATTTGCAACTTTATTAAAGGTTACATTACCGTCTTCAATAGAAATGCTATCTTTAATGTCTGTCTCATTAAACTCTAAAGATCCTGAATTATTTTCTGAATCTTTCCAAACGTTAATTTGGTTAGCTGTAGTTTTTCCTAAAACAGATAATGAGCCTTTGCCTACTTTTAAAAGATTTTTATAAGCATCACCATTTTTAGCTGTAAAGTTGCCACCGATGGTTGCTGAGCCACCTGCAGAAGGAGCAAATTTTCCACCATTTACAGAATCAAAGTTATTTTCAATGTATAAAGACTTGTTTGCACCAACGCCAACCCAATCTTCCCAATTATCATGTACATTTTCTACAGTAACTGATTTAATTTGAGCATTAGATTCGGTTACATCGATATTAAGTTTGTTTGAGCTCTTTACATTGCCTACACTACCACCATTGATATTTAAAGTGCCTTTGTTGACAATATTTAAAGCACTACCGTTTTTTACAGTAACAGTTCCATCATCTGCAACGTCAATCTCTTTTAAAACGTCACCGCCATCTACAGTAATTTGCTTAATACCATCAGCTTTTACATAGAACTTATCTGCTGAGGTATTTACAACACCACCTTTACCAAAGATGAAATCACCTACTTTAAAAGTGGAACCATCAGCAATATTTAACACGCCTTGGTTGTCTAATTTTCTGGTATCTAAAGTACCTTCTACATTTAAGACTCCGCTCGACTTATTAGTTACGTAAGTATCGTCAGTGTCAGAATGCAAAGTACCGCCTTTAGCGATAGTTAAATCAGCAAAGTTATTGATGTATTTTTGAGCATCTAAACTAACATTAGGACCTACAGTAATTGAGCCACGCTGTCCATTATCATCTTTATTTAAAATGGTATTTAAAGTTACAGTACTCTCGCCACCCGCTGCATTTAAAGAGATGTTGCCAGTATTTCTAATACTGCCGTTAAGCTGTGCACTGCCATTTGTGATTAAGGTATTAGTATTATCAATAGAACCTGTAACAGTAGCTTTATTATCACTTGTAGCATCAATAATTAAAGTGCCGTGATTGGTGGTACCTGCGGTGAAGGTATTATTCTCATCATCCCAGATCTCATTGACGTCAACAGCTTTAACACTAGCACCACCTTTAATTTTTAAAGTGCCATTATTAACAATCTTTGAGACATCTAAGCTTTGGCCATTGTCCACTTCACGATAGTCATTATTAGTAATTTCACTTGCTAGAGCAACAGCTGGAACAGTACCAACAGTTAAAGCAAAGACAGAGGCTAAGCCTTTTAGATAAGCGCGCTTATAGATAGCACGATATTGAGCAGTTAAGAAACTGATAGCTCCCTTGGTTAGTTTTAGCATAAGATTCTTTCCTAGATTATTATTTTGTTGTTATAAGCTCGACATCGTATAAATACGATATAAATCGGCTTTATTAGTATTCTTTAGTAAAATGTATCAAATACAACAATACAAATACAGACATTTTGTTTAAATCTAATCAGATTTGTGTATTACATCAAAATTTTTAGGTTAGATTTGCATTTTATTAAACAATACTTGTTATATTTTTATCAGATTTAATAATTTAAATGTTACTTTTTAAACAATTTAGGGTGATTTTAAAGAGATCTAGTAAAGAGAAAGGAAATGAAAAAGAGAAATTGGGAAGGTTAATGATTAAAAGAAAGAGTCACGAAAGAACAACTACCTATCATTGTTCTCCATCAAGCGCCTTGCCATTTTAGAGCTAACAATATCATCAGTAAGTTTTTGCTCAGCCTTAGCAGCTTTGACCATGCGCTCGTATTGATGTTTTTTGAGTAAGGATTCGATGATCTTTCTTTGTTTTTGCTTTTCAAGGTAATTTTGTTTAGCGCGCTCTTCTTGCTCTTGTAATTGAACTAAACCTAATTCTTGTCTTTGTTTGATCTTTGATAACTTATCAATAAAGGCTTGATATGAAAAGTACATATTCATATCAATAGTATTGCGAGATTTAATTTCCATCTCGTTTTGATAGATAGCTTCAAATTGTTCTAATTGCTCAATTTGTTTTTGAAAGTTAGCCACCTGATTTTTCGCATTAGCCCACATTTCAAGTGCGTCTTGCTCTTCTTTCTCTCTTAAATCGAGAACTAAATGTAAGGCTTTATCGTCACTCATAAACTAAGTAAAACTACTGTAAAACTGACAAAAAGGAAAAAACAAACTTAATGCTATCCACGGCTAGGTCTTAATGAGGCACCGCCACTACCGTTTTGTGCTTGTAATTGTTGGCTCTGTCCTGGAGGAGGGACAGCAACTCTTGGGTTATTAGCACCAGTCATGGCATCCATCTTTTGTTGAGCATCGTTAATTAAAAGCATTGAGAGGTATTTTAATCCATCTAAAGATTGCTTAAATGGGACGATCTCCTTCATGCCTTGCTGCGTAAACTCATCAATATGAGGTCTAATCATCATGGCTTGATCAACTAATGGATCACTTCCCTTTTGATAAGCACCAATTTGAATTAACTCTTTAGTTTGGGTGTATTTAGCCATGCACTGTCTTATAGTACGCGCCATGATCATATGCTCTTGAGTAACAACAGCAGGCATTACACGAGAGACCGACTTTTCAACATCGATTGCTGGGAAATGTCCAGAGTCAGCTAAATCACGAGAGAGCACAATGTGACCGTCTAAGATAGCACGAGCAGAATCGGCAATTGGATCTTGCAGATCATCACCTTCAACTAACACGGTAAAGAAAGCAGTAATTGAGCCTTGACCTTCACCACCGTTACCTGCGCGCTCTACAAGAGCAGGAAGTCTAGCAAATACTGATGGAGGGTAACCTTTAGTAGCAGGAGGTTCACCTACTGCTAGAGCAATCTCACGCTGAGCCATAGCATAACGGGTAAGTGAGTCAATCATTAACAAAACGTTATAGCCTTGATCTCGGAAGTACTCAGCAATTGATAAGGTAGTCTCACAACCTTTTAAACGCATTAAAGGAGAGGCGTCCGCAGGGGCAGCAATAACCACAGAACGAGCTCTACCTTCAGGACCTAAAATATCATCAATAAACTCTTTAACCTCACGGCCACGCTCACCTATTAGACCTACGACTACAATATCAGCTGTGGTACCACGGGTCATCATACCTAAAAGAACTGACTTACCTACACCAGAGCCTGCAAATAAACCAATACGCTGACCTTGGCCGATAGTTAAAAGAGCATTGATAGCTTTGACACCTACATCTAATGGCTCTTTAATTGGACGACGAGCCATAGGATTTAACTTTTTAGCATGCCAGTAAGTTTTTTGATCTTTAAACTCACCTAAACCGTCAATAGGATTGCCCATACCATCAACCACACGTCCTAAAAGATGTAGACCATATGGATAGTTATCAGTGCCAGAAATTGGAGTTACAAGATCACCATTTTGCACATCGATAATTTCAGTAGTTGGCATTAAAAAGGTAGTAGTACCTGAAAAGCCAACAACTTCTGCAATCATAGGACCTGTTGCGGTATCAATTCGACAACGCTGACCTACAGGTACTTTAATACCCACAGCTTCTAAGGTAAGACCTACTACGCGGGTTAATCTTCCGCAAATTACAGGTTCACCTTCACTTTTAGGAAGATTTATAGATTGAAGACGATTTAAGAGGTTACTCATGATAACACCTAGTTGCCTTGAGGATTTTGCATGCTTTGTTCAAACATAGCTTTAGCTGCAGCTTGCTGAGCTGCATAATCATCTTGAGCATTACGCACTGGTGCAACCTCTTGAGGCTCTATATTTGGATCTATTTGCTCTTGTGGTAACTCTTCTTGAATAGGTTGTTCTTCTACCATCTGTTCTTTAAAAGCAGGTGCTAAATCGTCTAGATTACGAGGTGCTAAGATCTTTTTAGGAGTCTCATCGAATTCAGGGCAACCTTCAATACTCTCATGCAAAGCTTTTTGTGAGCTGTTATAAGCTTGAGATAAGAAGTCTTCTAATAAAGAGTCAATACGGTCATCTAGTTTCCAGTTAATCTCGCACTCTTCATTGACAACTTTGATGTCTCCCATCTCCAAAGTTTCATCTGCCTTTAAATCCCAATGTTGAGAGAGCATGTACTCTTTACCAATTACAGTTTCAATTACTACTAAATCATCAGGATTTAATAAAATGGTAGCTCCCTTTTTAGCGTTTGGAAGGATTGAAACTGCCTTTTCAACAGTCTCTTTTAAAAACTCGCTGTTACCAGCTATTTCTTTTTTGGTAATGACTTTAACAAGTCTTGAGACCATGTAGGTTAGCTCATCAGTAACATCACGATCTACCTCACGTAAAGGGTTAGCAAGACTGTCAGCTAAAAATCTAAATCTCTCAGCTTGCTCTAATACTACCTTTTGACCAGAGTCTAAACCTTCACTATGACCTTTTAAAAAGCCATCTTCACTACCTTGAAGCATGCCTTTGTCATAGCCTTCTTTAGTGCCCTGCTCTAAACCTTGATTAAAGCCATCTTGATGACCTTGAGCTAAACCTTCTTCTAAGCCTTTTTGCAGTCCTTCTTCATGGCCTTGATTAAAGCCTTCGTTATAAGCATCTTGTCTTATCTTCTCAAGCTCTTCTAAAGAAATGCCATGAACGCCATTTTCATCTTCAGTTGGGGTATTTTGCTCTTCTTCTAAGATTTTTTGAGCTTCAAGAATGGCTGCCTTTTGCGCCATCTCTTCTCTTAATTTCATCGCAGCTTTTAGATTTTGTCTTTGCTGCTCAAAAAAGCCTACCCTAATACCTAAAGCATTAGTTTGATCGATATCTTCATCTTCGTCAGATAAAGTAGGCCAAGTTTTTACCCTATAGTGGGGATTAGCCTCTGCTTTAGTTACAGTAGATACCTTACGGTTGTAACGTTTATCAACCTTACGTGGATCGTAGACATCAGTTTTATGTGTCTCAACTGTCTCAGCTCCTGAATTAGAATCTGGGAAAAAATCATCTTCCATCATAATTGGATCTACTCTTTATTTAACTTTTAATTTTTACGCAAAAGGCCTTAAAGCATTACTACTAAAGGCCTCATGTTGATGATATACAGCAATTCTTAGGTGGATGGTACTCTCACTTAAGAGTGCAACAACTAAACGAAGTCGCCACCGCCACCACCACGATTTAACATGATAGCGCCACTGTCGGCAAGCTTTCTTGCAATAGTAAGAATTTCCTTTTGAGCAGCCTCTACATCAGATAACTTAGTAGGACCCATTGAAGCTAAATCCTCACGTAGTGATGCTGATGCACGAGATGACATGTTCTTGAAGAACTTCTCTTTTAGGCCATCGTCGGCGCCTTTTAAAGCCTTTTGTAAAACATCAGGTGGAACATCACGTAACAAGGTCTGAATTGAACGATCGTCTACAGCATTTAAGTTCTCAAATACGAACATTAAATCTTGAATTTGGTTACCAATTTCCTTATCTTGTGACTGAATTGCATTCATTAACTGATTCTCTGTTGAGCTATCTAAGTAGTTCATAATATCAGCAGCACTCTTTAAGCCACCAATCTTAGCTGACTGAGAACCAGCAGCACCAGCAAATTGCTTTTCCATGATCTCGTTTAATTCTTGCAAAGCAGCAGGCTGTACTTCCTCTAAAGTTGCAATACGCATGATTAAGTCTAAGCGTACTGCCTCTGGGAACTGACTTAAAATCTCAGCAGACTGCTCTGGCTCTAGGTAAGATAAAACAATGGTTTGGATCTGAGGGTGCTCATGCTGAATGATAGTTGCAACTTGACGAGCATCCATCCACTTAAGTGAATCAAGACCACGAGAACCAGTACCTAATGAAATCTGCTCAATTAAGTTATTAGCCTTTTCAGCACCTAAAGCAGAAACTAGAGCATGACGTACGAAATCTGAATTGCCAAGACCTAAGTTTGAATGCTTAGTTACATCCTTTAGAAAGTGCTTGTGCACTGCGTTTACTTGATCTTGAGTAAAGCTTGCCATCTCAGACATTCTAATACCTAGCTTTTGCACTTGCTTTGGCTCTAGGTTTTTGAAAATTTGAGCAGCATCTTCTTCTGATAAAGACAGCATTAACAACACTGCCTTATCCATACCAGTCATGTTTTCTAAAGCTTGCTTTTCATCTTCTGTAAGCTCTAGAACAGTATTACTCATACCTGCAGCATTTGCAGCAGTATTAGCTGGATTTGCAGGCGCTACCGGAGTTAAGGTATTAGCATCATCTGACATTTTTAATCTCCTAAAAAACTCCTAAGCTTTCTCTTTGAAATCTTCTTCAAGCCAATCTTTAATAACTTCAGCAGTAAGCTGAGGCTCGTTTGAAGCTAAGGTTCTTACAGACTTTAATAGATCAGCTTCTTTACGTAGGTTTGGTAACTCAATACCACCTTCATGGTTAATGGTGTATACCTGATCGGCAAGCTCTTTATTCTTAGCAATCAAGTTGAAATCATCATAGCCATCTAAAGCTGACTGAGAATCAAGCTCATCTTGATCAATCTCAGGGTTAAGCTCGCTTTCATCCTTGTGTAATAGCTTGTTAAGTAGAGGTCTAATTACAAAGATGATGATAATTAGAACGATGATTACAGAACCACCGATACGCATCATGCGGTAGAAGAACTCTTGCTCATACCATGGAACTGGAGGCTTTACATCACCATGAGGGAATGACACAGTCTCAACTTTCACAAAGTCACCACGCGCATCATTTAAACCTAAACCACCACGTACAAGATCAGCAATCTTATCTAAATCACTTTGACTGCGTGGGTTGTAAACTACCATGCCGTCTTTATCAAGTGAACGAACGTAATCAACAGCAACCGATACAGTTAAACGCTGTACCACATTTGATGGACGAACGGTGTGACGCACTGTGGTATCAACTTCATAGTTACGAACTGCTTCACGAGACTCTTTTTTGTTATCAGAGGTACTCTTATCAGCAGTTGCAGTACCATTTTTAAGCTGCTGAGGAATTGCAGCATTAGCAGGTGGCTGATTAGATAAAGAGCCAGGTACTCCGTAAGGATTGGTCTTTTCATCATTACCTGAGGCTTCTTTTAAAGTCTCAGAACGTACAGCTTGTGAATCTGGGTTATATAACTGAGAAGTTTCTTCTTGAACGGTAGTATCTAAGGTAACATCAACTTCTGCTGAGTAATTACCTAAACCTAGCATTGGGGTTAAGATAGAGTCTAACTTATCACGGTATTGAGCCTCACGCATGGTTCTTAGCTCAAATTCCTTTTGAATTTTGCTCTCAGCGCTATCGCCTTTAACCTCGGCACTTAATTGACGGCCGTTTTGATCAGTTACTGTTACATCCTTACTCATTAAGTTATGCACAGATGATGCAACTAAGAAACGAATTGAGTTTACATTCTCAGGAGTTAGATAGGCGTTTTGCTTTAAAGTAACAACAACGGCAGCACTTGGACGACTCTTTTCACGGGCAAAGACATTATCCTTTGGAATTGCTAAAAGAACGGTAGCATGGTGAATGCCATCAATTCTTTCAATAGCACGAGCAAGCTGAACCTCACGGCCATGCTTGATACGCTCGTTTTCCATACGCTGTGACACACCAAAGCCAGTGTCTGACATAATGATGTTATCACCTTCATCAGTTTTCTCCTGAGGAAGTGCAATACCCTTACGAAGCATTTGCTCAGTAATTTCACCATAATCAGCTGCATCAACTACAATGGTATTGTTACCGGTTAACTTATACTTATAACCGTCATTTTCTAAGAAATCTAAAACTGCGCCAATTTCATCGGTTGAGTATTGGCCTAGTTTTCTTTGAGTTTCAGGAGCTTTACTTGGGCTTGTAAAAGAAATAACCGCAAAAATAATTGCAGCCACAAAAATGACTAAAAAGCCTAAGATAATTAGACGATGAACAATCTCACCGTCTTGGAAGAAGGATTTAAACCAAGATGCTTTTGATTCTGTATCATCAGAAGATGCATCTACTTCAGGGGTAGCTACTGCTACATCAGTAGAGGTAGGCTGATTATTTTCAGTTGTAGTCAGAGCCTGGCTGGTCTCACCTTGTTCATTATTAGGATTAGGTGCTACCGGAAACTCGTTGTCGGCCATGGTGTAACCTCATCAAAAAGATGTCAGATTAAATCTGCATCTGAGAAATTGTTCTATAGGCTTCAAGCATCTTATTTCTAACTTGAATGGTGGCATCAAAAGAGATGCTTGCCTTTTGAGACGCAATCATGACATCTGATAGTGTCATTGATCTGTCACCTAAATCAAAACGAGTCTGTTTATTTGTAGAGTCGTTTTGTAAATTATTAACTGTTTCAAAAGCTTGATTTAACATATTAGCAAATGCACCTACGTTATCTACAGGAGCATTATCTTTTACTTCATTGATGCCATTTACTTGGTTATTGGCTTTAAGTCCATTATCTACAGGAGACTTATTTACATTCTGTTGTAAGTCTTGACGTAATCCATGTTGCTGTTCAGTCATCATGCGCATTTGTTGCTGCATTTTCTGTAACTGAGCTAACATTGATGTATTTGGACCTAAACCTGTAATTGACATACTCATAACTACCTCTATAGTCAATTTAATGACTTTATCTTTTTAATTGATAGTTATGTATCAATTTCTGTGCCAAGTTTTAAAGCATTGAAAAATCAAAGGCTTTACAAGTGATTTTCACTTATTTGCGCAATTTTTTCAAGAAAATGTAAGTGATTATGTTAGTGACTTTGAAAATTTGAGCTGTAAATTACCTTTTGCAATCTTGTTTTTATATATTTCTCTGTGCCAAAACTAGATCTAATCAAGCTCATTAACATGCTTTTGCATGTAATCAATAAAGATCTTACTTGCAATAGGTAGCTGTCCCCACTCTTTAAACCCAACTGCTAAATGTCTGTATATAGGAGGCTCTATTGGCAAAACCTTAATATCGTAATTAGTACGATTTAAAACAAGCTTAGCTAGGATTCCAATGCCTAGCCCTTGCTCAATCATAGTCATAATTGCGTAATCATCATGGACAGTGTATTTAATCTTTGGTTTAAGATTTTCTTTTTCAAAAGCTTTTAAAGGCTCGGAGTAGTGGCCTTCTTCTAGCAAGATATATGGATCATAGGTTAAATCTTTAAGACTTACTTTATCCTTAGATGCCAACTTGTGCTTTGGAGGAACTACCGCCATAAACTCACCATCTTTTATAGGTATGGTCATAAGATCAGGGCAAGCAATAGGATTTACAAAACCAAAATCAATTGAGCCTTCGTTAATCCACTGTGGAATTGATGAATAATCTCCTTGATGGAAAAGAAACTGCACCTTTGGATAGAGTTTTTGAAAGCCTTTTATGAGTTTTGGCATCCAATGCACTGTAATACTTGAGATGGTACCCACACGGATAATTCCAGTATCTAAACCTTTGAGTTCTAAAGCCTTATCTAAAATTGCATTGTATGAGTTTATAGCACGCTGAATAAAAGGGTAAATCTCTTTGCCTTCAATAGTCAGCTCCACGCCATTTCTTGAACGTTTTAAAAGCTTAAGTCCTAGCTCATCTTCTAACGATTTAATCATCTGACTTACTGATGATTGAGTATGAAATAAGACACTTGCAGCTTTTGAAAAGCTCCCCGTCTCTAAAATCTTTTGCAGTGCTAAATATCTTTGCATGAAACGACTCTATTTTATTGTATTAGATTTTCTAATACTTAAATTAGTA
>ONCS01000089.1 GCA_900316375.1 uncultured Succinatimonas sp.
TAAATTCACATTTACTTCGTTATATGATTGAGTTAAAACTGCATTATCTGTACAATTCATCTTGAGCCTTTTGTTTTATTGTTTCTAGACAACTCAATTATAACATTAGGCTCTTTTTGTATGATCTCACGCTCCTAGATCACACAAAATTCTACCTTGAACCTAAAAAATTGCACGCCACCTTTAAAGAAACTTATTACGTAGTCGTGGCTTTGAAGATTATATAAATCTCTTAGTTGCTCATTAGCAAATTGCTCTATGACTAAAACTCGCCTTGATCTTGAGATTAAAGGATCATGAATGACTTTATGCACGTGATCTTTTATCATGCCTATAAAAGACTCTAAAGTTAAATCTTTAATTTCATCAGCAAAGGCTGGATCATCAAAACTTTTAGCCATTAGGTAAGATTTTTCAGGCATTGACTTAAACACATCAAAAATTAAGGTATCTAAGATCTCTTATTTTGACTTAAAGTGACTGTATATAGATGCTTTGCGTACCCCAACAGCTGAGGCTATCTCAGACATAGCAGTACCTTCAAAACCTTTAGTTGCAAATAAGGTCAACGCTACATCAAGTATTTGTTCTTTCTTTTTGGACATAAGCCACCTACAATCTTACTTTTGTATTATCTTATACTCACTCACAAAATGTCGTCAATTCATATAAACAGCTCTTTTCAAAACGTTACGGTTATTAAATTAATTTTTATTCAAAACTTCTTATATATCACATTTATTTTGATATTTTTATAAAATAGTAACGTTTTCATTTTCTTATTTTCCATGTATAATGTGACCCATGTTTAAAAAGTAATAATTACTATTATTCAAAGATCACAATTTTAAAAGTGAAAATTATACTTTTTTAAACCATAAACGATAATAAACTTGAACGATTACTAAATTTAATGCTCTGTAGAAAACTACAGTCCCTTTATAAAAACTATCATTTCTTCAGAGATGAAGAAAAGGAACGTAAGATGCTTAAAAGAAAAATTGCAGCAACTGCTGTTGCTTTGCTATGTCTATCACCTTTAGTCTCACATGCTTTCACCGTTGGCCTAGCATTCCCTACTCAAGAAGATCCTCGTTGGTACAAAGAAGGTTTCATGGTTGATAAAGGGTTAAAAGATGCTGGATTTAAAACCGATCTTTACTTCGCCGGTGAAACTGATCCTGTACTTCAGCAAAGACAAGTTAAGCGTCTTTTAGATGATAATGTAGATTTACTCGTAGTAGCTGCCGTGGATGGCTCAGCTCTAACTGATGCTTTAAAGCCTGCTATTGAAAAGAAGATCCCTGTAATTGCTTATGACCGTTTAATTACCGGGACCGAGGCTCCTTCTTACTACATCTCTGTAGATAATGAAATGATTGGTGAACTTCAAGGCGAGTACCTAGCTAAGGCCTTAGCTTTAGGTTCTAGCGGTCAAAATAAGACCATTGAATTATTCCAAGGCTCTTTAGATGATAACAACGCAAAGATCTTTTTTAAAGGTGCGATGAAAAAGCTCCGTCTTTACATCGATAGAGGCGATTTAGTCATCAAATCAGGTGAGCAAAAGGCAGATGAGATCTCAATTCCTGGTTGGGATAATGAAACTGCTTTAAAGCGTATGGATAGCTTAATTGCAAAGCAAGGTTACAATCCCTCTACACAAAAACTTGATGCTGTGCTCTCACCTAATGATGGTATCGCAGGAAGCATTATCTATGCTTTAGAAAAAGTAGGCTTTACCAAAGGTAATATGCCGGTTATTACAGGTTGTGATGCTACACAGACCGGTATTGAAAACATCAAAAAAGGCCTTCAGGGCATGTCAATTTATAAGTCAGGAGAGCTTGTTAAAGGCGTAGTTGAAATGGCACAGGCAATCTCTAAAGGAGAAGAGCCTGATTACAATGACGATTTTAGCTATGATAATGGAGTAAAGGTCATGAAGTCATTACTTTGTGATCCAGAGGTTATTGATAGTACTAACTATCAAATCGCTCAGTAATAATTACTTTAAGTTAACTTACCAAACAAAATTCCACCGGCACAAATAAGCTTTTCTTTAAGTTTATTTATCAGTGTCCTGAGATTTGTGAATGGCGCCTCTTTTTTAACATATAAGAGGCGCTTTTTTGTATAGTAAAACATCCCATTTTTCATATTTGTGCTATCTTTAAAAGAATAAATGAGAACGGTTACGGATAAAGAAAACCGTCAAAGCTTAAATGGGATGTCAAATTATGAAATTCACAAAATCACTTAAGTGTGCATTATTTTCTAGCGCACTATTATTTTCATCATACGCAAGTGCCTATTCTGTAGGCATTTCATTTCCAACCCAAAACGAAGACCGATGGTATGAAGAAGGCTTCTTACTAGATAAAGAGCTTCGTAATAAAGGCTTTGACTCTTATTTATTCTTCGCAGGCGACTTAGATATAAATCTTCAAAAGCGCCAAATTCGCCGTTTAATCGATCAAGGCGTGGATACCTTAATTATCGCAGCCGTTGATACCTATCAGCTAAATGATGTGTTAAAAGAAGCTAAGGCTAAAAACATCAAAGTTATAGCCTATGACCGTCTAATTATGAACACCAAAGACGTTGATTACTACTCAGCAGTTGATAATGAAATGTCAGGTGAGTTACAAGGCGAGTACATCATCAAACACTTAAATCCAGATGGCGACAACATTAAGCGTATGGAAGTCTTCACTGGCTCTTTAGATGATGCCAATTCTCAATTCTTCTTAGAAGGTGCCATGAAGAAGATGTCAGGCTTCATGGTTATGGAGTACTTACTTATTCCTTCAAAAGAAGAAAAACAAGAAGATACCGCTATTGAAGGTTGGAGCACCGAGCTTGCTAATAAGCGCATGGGACAGTTAATTGAAAAGATTGGTTATGGACCTAATAGCTCTGTAAAACTTGATGCTGTGTTATGCCCTAATGATGCTATTGCCGATGGTGTGATCTTTGCATTAAAGAAAGCAGGCTTTACTAAAGAGAACATGCCAATTATTACAGGTTGCGACGCTTCACGTGAAGGTTTACGCAACATTGATGAAGGCTTACAAGCAATGACTATTTATAAGACAACAGAGCTTGTAACCTCAACTGTTGATATGGTTGTATCATTATCAAAAGGTCAAAAGCCAGAGATTAACGACTCCTTTACCTATGACAATGGCGCTCAAATTATGAACTCATTCTTATCAAATCCTGAAGAGATTGATTACAGTAATTACAAGCGTCTCATGAAGAATTAGTTTTTTTTGATTATCCTTTTAGCCATCCTTTTGGATGGCTTTTTTGTATCTAATCTACATGAGTATCTTTAATCCTCTAAGATCAAAAAAGCCACTAGCGCTTGGAACTAGTGGCAACATTTAGGGAAATTATATTGTTATTCGTGCATTCCTTATGTTTGAGTTTGCCCCTTAAAAGAGGCAAATTCATCTAAGGTTATTGCTCAACTTTAAACTGAGCTACAACATTCTCAAGAGTTTGGAACTCACCTGCTAATTGATGTAGAGTACCGATGGTATCGGTAGCTGATGCTTGAATTGCAGTTGAGGCATCCTTAATGCTTACTACACGCTCTGTAATGTGAGTAGATACCGATGCCTGCTCTTCAGCAGATGATGCTAGAACATTAGTTAGATCAGTTATCTTATCTAACTCTTCACGAATTTGTGTAAATGAGTCAGCTGCAGTTACCACCATATCAACAGAAGTCTTACCATCTTTTTGTAAGATCTCCATGCTCTGATTAGCAGCATTTGCACCTTGTACTAGCTTATCAATCTGTGCACGAATTTGTTGAGTAGAATCTTTTGACTTCATTGCAAGGTTACGTACTTCATCAGCAACGACGGCAAAGCCCTTACCAGATTCACCTGCACGAGCTGCCTCAATAGCTGCGTTTAGTGCAAGTAAGTTTGTCTGCTCAGCAATACCTTGAATGATATCTAAGATACCTACAATGCGCTCAGTTTCTCTGTTAAGTTCAAGTACAGAATCTGAAGCACTCTTTAGACCTACAGTTAAGTTCTCTAAGCTATCACGGCATTGATTCCAGTTTTGCTCAGAATCAAGTGATAAGTTGTGAGCAACCTTGACACCATCAGCTGCATCTTGAGCAACCTTTGATACTTCACCAATGTTTGTACTCATCTCATGCATAGCAGCAGAAATGGTATCAGTAGATGATTGCTGATCATCACAAGCCTGCTCAGTTACAGTCATCTTTTCAACACCGGTTTCAACAGAATGACTTGCTAAAACTACTTGCTTGTGAACTAAAACTAAAGCATGGTTGAAAGCTTTAATTAAGTTATTAAATGACTTAGCCATCTTTGATAGCTCATTGTTTTGGCTATCATCTAACTTTAAGCTCATGTTCTTAGTATCAGCAAGCTCTTGCATGGTCTCTTGTGAGTCTTTTAAGCTTCTTGCAATACTTGAAATAACGGTAGTTGCGATACCTAAAACGACGATGATGATAATTACCATTAAAATTGAAACGGTAATTAAAGAGGTAGCAGATGATGATACCTTTTGTTCACCTAAGTCCATAAGTACATTTAAAACATCATTAGATGCGTGCTCGTAAGCAGACTTTGTAGAGCTTGAGATGTTATTCCAAGATGCACCTAAATCAAGTTTCTTAGTTGGACCTTCTTGTACAATTAACTGATAAGAGTCAAATGCTTTCCAATACATGCCAATTACATTATCTTTGGTGTTATTAGCATTCATGTACTTGTCAAAAATTGCCTTTAGATCATCTGATGCATATGCGTCAAAAGCTGTTCTGTAATTTGCCTCTAAAGCTCTAAAGTGCATGATCTGACCAAAGAGGTAACCAGTTACACCTGAATTTACACACTCGTTGATGTTATCGTGTAAAGATAGTGTTGCAAGACGTGCCTTTAATAACCAGAAATATGCATTAGCCTCGTTTGCAACTAATGAGTCATGGCTAGCGTAAGCTGTAGCGTATGACACAGTATCAGATAAAGACTCAGCTAAACGAGAGATATCAACACATGCCCAAATAGTCTGACCATCAAATACAGCTTTATAGTCATCAGAGCTTTCTAATTTCTTGTCAGCAACTTCACGGATATATTGTAAAGTTTGGATCTTCTTTTTAATAGCATCAAACTGAGCTTGAGAGCCAAAGATCTCTGCTACGATATCAGCGTTTTCATTAAAGTAATTATTTAAAGCATCTAATGAAGAGTTAGTAGGTCCGCGAGTTTGTAACATCATGTCACGAGCTGTAGAGTTACCGTCATTACCTTTAATGTACTTATTAGTAGCATCTTGCTCTGATAATAAATTGGTAAGTAATGGAACCACATGCTTAACGTAGTTTAAAGACACTAACATATCGCTCATGTTGCGATAGTCGCTGTAAGAGTTAGCAAAAAACTTACCTACTAAAAATACTAATGCAATTAGAGGAACTGCAATTAGCACCTGGATACGTTTTTTGATGGAAAGAGAATTTAGAAAATTCATACGTTCTCCTGATGTACATAGTCTAATGTGTTGAGCTTTTTAAAATGAAGCTTTCATATAGATCTGATTATAGGCCTTAATTTACATTATCGTAACGTTAATAAAACAAAAGTTTAATCAAGATCTTATATTTGTTTTACATTATCGGCATTTCTGCATATTTATGCAGTTTACATGAATATTTTACAATTTATTTTATAATATCGTAACGATAATAATTTTTGGCAAATTTTACAGATTTTAAAATTTTATTGCAAGCGTTTTCGATAAAGATATTTAAATTAAGAAAGGCTTATTTATGCAGATATAAAAATAGTCTTAAAGATCAAGAAGTACGTTTTATTTTGGTTTTAATAGGTTAATTTTCTCAATGCGTTTTTCTTGAGATTTTTAAAAGAATTTTTAACTTTTTTTACCTTCACTTAATTTTTCTTAAAATTCTCATAATTATGCTAAATATCATGTATCAAGCTTCACAGTTTTTCTGCCACAACAAAGATCAAAAAAGGCCCTAAGATTGCTCTTAAGGCCTTCGGATATATATTATGAAAATCTAGGAATTACTTTTCAAATACAGGCTCATATAACTCAATTGAGCTAATGTAGTAAGCTGCATCAAATGGCATCTTGTTACCAACTAAGCAGATGTATACATCAGGTACCTTACCTGAAACATCACCTAGGTTGATGGTGATCTCTTGCTTATAGCATTCAATACCATTTAAAGTCTCAACAGGAAGAGAGGTAACTTCTGCGTTGTTCTTATCAGCATCTAGTTTTACATAACCATCGCCTAAAGCAGCGTAGTGACGAACTGAGCCTTTAGATACATCCTTTTTTGGAATGTAAACAGTGAACTTCATCTGATTGCTCTTAGCAAGACCTCTTACACCTTGGTTACGGATCTTGATCTCTTCCCAATCATTGTTACCTGATAACTTAGCACCAACCTTTAACATTGGCTTGCCTAAATCAGTTGAAGACTCAACGGTACCAGCATCAGCCTGCCAAGTGCCTGCGCCACCCCAGCTTTGACGACCGTCTGCGAAATCATACTTGTGAACAAGATTTTCGCCAATTATATTGTGCTGAGTTTCAAACTGTAACTTAGCTTGTACTGAATTTGAATCAGTAAACTTAGCTGTTGCGATCATCTTTTGAGGGCCATAGCCTAAATCAGCTACAGGAATGCTTACCTCATATAAGCCATCACCATCAGCATCAGCTAAATCAAAGCTCTTTTGGGTAGCTAGACTTCTTACTGTAACTTTTTCAGCCTTTACGCCATCTTTTGCAGTTGGGTATGCTTGAATTTTGATAGTCTCGTCAGTTAATTTTGCATCTTTTACAGGTGCTGCGATAAATAGACGATCTGGCTCATCTACTGCAATACCGCGCATCTTTAAGTTATGCTCAGTTAAGATTTGAGCAGTGTCAGAGTTATCATTTAACACACGGAAACCATCATAGTCTGGATACAACTTATCACCCTTTGATGGATCAGATGAGGTTAAGATCCAGAACATTGAGCCTGATAGTCCTTCATTGTAGGTAACATCAGTCCACTTCTTGTAAACATATGCTCTGTCAACAGGAGCGGTTGCAGTTACACCATACTCTTCAAGTACTGCAGGCTTATTTGCCTTACGAGCAGAGTCTGCGTGATCTTTAATCCACTGAGTACCCCACTCTTCGATATTTGGCTTAGTCCAGGTTTCAGGATATAAGTGTAAAGTACCGTAATTGATGTTAGGTAGAGTAATATTTCTATCCCAATCTACACCATCATTACCGTTATATGCCCAATCGCTGTTGCCCTTTCTTGCATAGAAACCTTCAGTACCTAAAGCAATTAACTGTTTAGGAGCTAATGTTCTTACATAATTTGATAACTCTTTTGCCCAGTTATATAGAGTGTTACCAGTCTTATCTGACTGTGCGCGAGGCTCGTTGCCAAGCTCCCAAGTCATAATAGCTGGCTCTTCGTTGTTAACAATGCCAGTGTAGCGGTTCTTGTGGTTGATTAAGTGCTTAACGTAATCTTTAAAGCATTGAACAATCTTAGGATTCTTATAGAAATCATCGTGGTGAGAGCCTTTAAACCACTCAACATACTGAGGCATACCACCAAAATCGCCCCAGTTGTTAGTTAAAGCAATCACAACACGAATACCGCGCTTTTTAGCCTCAGCTACAGTGTAGTCTAACTTATCGTATGAGCTCTTAGCACCGCCATAAACACCAGGCTTTGACTGCATGGTGTGCTCATGGTTGATACCATCCATAAAGCCCCATACACGAATGGTGTTAATACCCATATCAACGCAGTCATCTAACACATCTTTAATCATGCTGTACTCACCGTAGTGCATGTAGTAGTTGTTAGTACCAGCGATGCGATACTCTTTGCCATCTAACATCAGTTTAGCGCCTTGCTGAGTAACAAATGAGGTTACAGGCTCTGCAGGAGGTACAACTACTTTCTTAGTCTGCTCAGTAGTTGAAGTAGTGCTATTGCATGCAACAAGTAATGCTGCGCTAATTGCAGTTAGTGCAAATAAAGATTTTTTTAATTTCATATAAGCATTCCTATATGTTTGAAAAGGTAATCGTTCAGGAAATCAAAATAATTTGATCTGCCGATCATTGTATGTGAATTTTTTAATGTTTCTATGAAAACGTTACGATTTTGTGTGTAATCTCACCTTTTTATAAAATTCTTGCTCAAAATTTTAAACGGTAAAAAATTGTCTTTAATACATTTTAAAACAAGTATAAATAGCTTTAATAAGCCATATATTCAATATTTTTAGTAATAAATGATAAATAACATTGTTCTCAATTTTGTTAAAATCATGTAGCAATTAATAAAGCGTAACGTTATTTTTATTAATAAGGCATTTTCGAAAAATGCTTTTATCAAATCAAACATCAAGGACAGGAAATCATTTAAATATTCATGGCTTGCAACACTTACTGCTACTGCCATGCTTTCATCAATTTCAACCACTGCTTTAGCAGAGGATGGCTTTAATCAAAATCTAGTACAAGGTGAAATTACCTACTACACTCACCGTACTGACTTATTAGAAAATGGCACCTACAAGCGCTACGCTGATGAGTTCAAAAAGCTTTATCCAAAAGTTACAAATGTTAAAGTTTTAGCCTTTGCAGACTACCCAGGTGGACTGCGCCCTCGTATGAACACTAGTGACTATGGCGATGTCATTCAGATCATCCCATCAGTGCCATCTAGTCAATATGCAAACTTTTATGAGCCTTTAAATAATCTTTTTAAAGATGATGAGATCTACTTTAGTGATGCCTGGCAACAAGATGGCAAGATCTACGGCATTTCTATGGGTAACTCAGTTGAAGGTCTTGTTTATAACAAAGAGGTTTTAAAAGAAGCAGGTGTCTCTACCCCAATTAAGACCTTGACAGACTTTTATGCTGCCTGTGAGAAGATCAAAGCTTTAGATAAAGTTCCTTTATACGTAAACTTTGGTGCGCAATGGCCACTACAGCAGTTTGATAAATTACCTCTTGTTATCGAAGGTAATAATGGCGTTTATGAGAAGATGTTATCTCAAGATACACCATTTTCTGCAGCTAACAGCTCATACTACAAATCATTAAAGTTCTTAAAGACCTTAATTGACAAAAAAAGTATGTAGAAAAAGACATTATGACCAATTCATGGGAAGATTCTAAAACCGCCATCGCTAAAGGCCAAGCTGCCATGTACTACCTAGGCAACTGGGTCATTCCTCAAGTAATTGAGCGTGGTGCAAATCCTGATAATATCGGCTTTATGCCAATACCTGCTGATGATAGTGGTGTACTAAAAGCTCAAATGAACCATGATTATGCTTATGCTGTATCAAAATATTCAAAAAACAAAGATACAGCTAAAGCCTTTGTCAAGTTTATGCTAGATACCTCAGACTTTGATAAAGTCTCAGGCTTTATTCCAACAGTTAAAAAGCGTATTCCAAAGCTTTCACAATTAAGTGAGTACTTAAGCTATAAGCCAGTGATCATTCAAACACCTGTAGATTCAGCTTTATTTATTGAAGTTGCTAATAAATCCAAAATCGACTTCTACGGTGGTGGCTATATCCAAGATGTAATAACTTCAGGTGATTTTGAAGGTGCCTTTAAGAAACTTGATGCACGATGGGTAAGAGCTAAAGAGCGTGTCAAGAAATAATATTTTCTAAATTTAAACAGTAGCAATTAGCTATAGTTTTAACTAAAACTAAACTCAAGAATTTGCGATAACATCAAAGGTTCTTGAGTTTTATTTTTGCTTAATTTCAGAAACTTTGACCTTCTTAATTGAACTAAAAGTTTGTTTGGAGTACGTTCATTACCATTACTAAAAATATCATTGCTTCAAGCAAGAGAAACTATGTCTAAATTTACATCAAAACTATGTCTGTCTGCTCTTTTAGGAGCAGCGCTTATATCATCAGTTCAAGCTAGTGACAAACCAAGTGCTCAAGGTTTTAACGAAAACAATGTGCAAGGAGAGATCACCTACTACACTCATAAAACCGACTTTGTAGAAAACGGTACTTATGACAAATTTGTAAAAGAGTTTAAAAAGCTTTATCCAAAGGTAACTGATGTCAAAGTCATTGGCTTTGGTGAATATAGAAGTTTACTGCGTCAACGCATGAACACTAATGATTATGGTGATTTGGTGCAGACACTTACTTCAATTCCTGCTAATCAGTACCCAAATTACTATGAACCATTAAATGACTTATATACAACTGATGAAATTTACTTTCCAGATACCTGGGAATATCAAGGTAAACGCTATGGTATTTCCATTGGTAATAGCTTAGAAGGTCTTGTTTACAATAAAACAGTATTTAAAGAAGCTGGCATTGAAGCCCCAATTAAGACCATCTCAGAGTTATATAGCGCTTGTGAAAAGATTAAAAAATTAGGTAAAACTCCAATTTTTATTAACTTTGGTACTAAGTGGGCGCTTCAGCAATTTGATAAATTACCTATCGTTATTGAAGGTAATGCCGATGTGTATGACAAGATGCTTACACAAAAGGCTCCATTTTCAGATAAGAACAGCTCTTTTTATAAGTCACTTGTGATCTTAAATCACCTAGTTGATAACAAGTATGTAGAAGAAGATCTTATAACCCATCAATGGGAAGACTCTAAAAACGCCTTTGCTAAAGGTCAAGTAGGCATGATGTATCTAGGTAATTGGGTGATCCCTCAAATTATAGATAAAGGCGGTGAATCAAAGGATATTGGCTTTATGCCCATGCCAGGCAATGACAGTGGCGTCTTAAAAGCTCAGATGAACCATGACTTTGGCTATGCCATCTCTAAGCACTCTAAGAACAAAGATACAGCAAAAGCCTTTTTAAAGTTCTTACTTGAAAAGTCTAACTTTGATGAGCTTACAGGTTTCATCCCTACCATTAAAGCAAAGACTACTACCCTGCCCCAACTCCAAGAGTACTTAAGCTATAACCCAGTGGTTCTGCAAACTAAGCCTGATAATGTTAAATTCATTCAAGCTGCTAACAAAGCCAAAATTGACTTTAACTCTGGTGGCTATATTCAAGATCTAGTCACAGCTGAAGATTTTGAGAAAGCTTTAGAGAAACTTGATAATCGCTGGGAAAGAGCCATTAAGCGTCTTAAAAAGTAAATATGTAGTCTCTAAAAAAATAAAGCTCAAGATAAACTCTTGGGCTTTTTTTATTTTTATAAAAATCTAATTACTTTAACGTTACGATTTTTAAATAAAGATCACAATTTTAACAAATAAAAATCACTGCATTTTTACAAGAATCGCGCTGTATCAAAATAGTTCAAAATTTTCTTATTTTTAAGCTATTTGCAATATTTTATCAAATAAGTGTAAACTAAAAATTGCAAATAAAACTGAGCGTTATGAGTATTTATTTCTTATAATCGTAACGTTACGTTTTAGATTATAAAAACAATAATTTCCTAGGAAATACTCATCAAGAGGCTACTATAAATGAATAAGATTGCTTTTAAAGCAACAAAGCTAAGTAAACTTGTAGCAATTACTGCTATAGCTTTATCTTTAGCTCCTACAAGTGCGATTGCAAGAAGTGATATAGATCCATCAAACGTCAAGGGATCTATCACCTACTATACTAACAGAACCGATCTTGTGGATAATGGCACCTTTAAACGTTATGAAGAAGAATTCAAAAGGATTTATCCTTACGTAGATGAAGTCAGAGTTATTGCCTTTGCTGACTATCAAAAAGGCATTTTACCTTTAATGCAAGCTCATAACTGTGGCGATGTCATTCAAACCTTACCTTCAGTTACCGCTGATCAATATAAAGAATACTACGAGCCACTTAATGATCTTTACAATGAAAATGACATCTACTTTTATAATGCCTGGTCTAAAGATCATAAAATCTACGCCATCTCCATCGGTAACTCAGTTGAAGGCATTGTTTATAATAAAGATGTATTTGAAAAAGCTGAGGTTACCACACCTTTAAAAACCATAGATGAACTGTATGCAGCTTGCGAAAAAATTAAGGCAATAGGCAAAATTCCTTTCTATGTAAACTTTGGCGCTCAATGGCCACTGCAACAGTTTGATAAGCTTCCGATGATTATCGCAGGTGATGATCGTGTGTATGAAAAGATGCTTTATCAAGATCACCCTTTTTCTGATCACAAGAGTGCTTATTACCAATCACTTAAGATCTTAAAAAACTTAATTGACAAAGGATATACCGAAAAAGAGCTTAAAGCTAATACCTGGGAAGAGTCAAAAGAAGCTATTGCAACAGGAAAAGCAGCCATGTACTACTTAGGTAATTGGATTATTCCTCAGATTATAGGTAAAGGCGCCCCTTCGCAAAATATTGGCTTTATGCCAATGCCAGGAGATAACAGTGGCGATCTTAAAGCCCAGATGAACCATGACTTTGGTTATGCTATTTCAAAATACTCAAAGAACAAAGAAACTGCTAAAGCTTTCTTAAAATATCTACTTGATGAGTCTGATTATGACTTAGTGTCAGGTTTTATACCTACTGTTAAAAATCGTATTCCGCAATTACCTCAATTACATGAGTTCATTGATTATGCACCTAAGATCATTCAATCATCAGGACAGTCAGAGAATTTCATCAATGTAGCAAATAAGTCCAACATTGATTTCTATTGCGGTGGTTACATTCAAGACGTACTCACCTCACCTGATTTTGAAAAAGCTCTGCAAAGACTTGATGAGCGCTGGCATCAAGCCAAAGATCAAGTTCTAAAATAATCTCCAAGTAGTTTAAAGCTCAAGATTTATTCTTGGGCTTTATTTTTTTGATCTGCTATTCACTTTTAAATCTAACACCTCATCCCAAAGGCATATCTAAAACGTTAAAGAAATGCTTATCTTATTGATAATTAGTAGTTTTCTTTTTTAGTTTTTTAAAATAGTTTGAAATCGTTTCGTTTCTATTAATTTTTCTAAAACAATTTTATCTTTCAACTAAAATTAAATTTTCTTTTTAACCTATTGAATTTATTTATAAATACGCATTACAAAGCCATTTACAACCAATTAAGTAAATTCTTTTAATCAAAATTTTTAATGATATGTATCACAATATTTGAAGTTTTAAGTGGCAAAATTAAAATCGTAACGTTAAGATTTAAGACATAGGTTAGTTAAAAACTTTCCTTAAACGATTAGTGAAGTTATTTCAAACTACGGAGTATTAATTACTTATGAAATCATTTGCAAAGTCTGCATCAGCAGTTTTAGTAGCAGGTGTTCTAGCTGTAGGTTCAATGTCTTCTCAGGCATTAGCAGCAGATGGCTTTAACGCTGAGAATGTTAAAGGCACTATTACCTACTACACCAACCGTACCGATTTAGTTGAGAATGGTACCTTCAAGCGTTACGAAGAAGAGTTCAAGAAACTATATCCTAACGTAACTGAAGTTAAGGTTGTTCCTTTTGCTGATTATCAAGGCGGTGTTCGTCCACGTATGAACACTGGTGATTACGGCGACGTAGTTCTAATTCTACCTTCAGTACCTTCAAACCAGTATGCAAACTTCTATGAGCCATTAAACTCAATGTATGGCAAAGACGACATCTACTTCTATGATGCATGGAAAGATGGCGACAGCATTTACGGTGTATCAATGGGTAACTCTGTTGAAGGTCTTGTTTACAACAAGAACGTATTCAAAGAGGCTGGTGTTGAGACCCCAATTAAGACCTTATCAGACTTCTATGCAGCATGCGATAAGATCAAGGCTTTAAACAAGATCCCTCTATACGTAAACTTCGGTGCTCAGTGGCCACTACAGCAGTTCGATAAACTACCTCTAGTTATCGAGGGCAATGACCAAGTTTACGAGAAGATGTTAAACCAGGCAAAGCCATTCTCAGATCCTGAGAGCGCATACTACAAGTCATTAAAGTTCTTAAAGACCTTAATCGACAAGAAGTATGTAGAGCCTGATTTAATGACCAATTCATGGGAAGACTCAAAGAACGCTATTGCTAAGGGCCAGGCTGCAATGTACTACTTAGGCAACTGGGTTGTACCACAGGTTATCGAGCGTGGTGCTAAGACTGAAGATATCGGCTTCATGCCAATCCCTGCTGATGATTCAGGTGTTCTAAAGGCTCAAATGAACCACGATTGGGGCTACGCTGTATCTAAGTTCTCAAAGAACAAGGACACTGCTAAGGCATACTTAAAGTTCTTATTAGAGACTTCAGACTTTGATAAGGTTGCAGGTTTCATTCCTACAGTTAAGAGCCGTACTCCAGCTCTAGCTCAGTTAAACGAGTACTTAAGCTACAACCCAGAGATCATCCAGTCTCCAGTAAACTCAGCTAAGTTCATCGAAGTAACTAACCGTTCAAAGATCGACTTCTACTCAGGTGGTTACATCCAGGACGTTATGACTGCTGACAGCTTCGAGCAAGCTCTAGAGAAGTTAGACGCTCGTTGGAACCGTGCAAAGCAGCGCGTTAACAAATAATTAACAAACTACGTGTTCAATATCAAGATGCCTCTTACGAGGCATCTTTTTTATAAGGCTAAGCTAAAAACTTAGCCTTTTCTTTTTTAAATCTTATTTTAATGCAACAAAAAAAAAATGAAAACTAAAAAAGCCTGCGACCAGTGGTAGCAGGCTCTACATAGAATTTAAGTATGATTATATTTAAGCAATAGTAAAGGTATAACCTGTCTTAAAGTTCTTGCCCTTCAATACCTTAACCACACCTTCTCTATCTTTAAACTCACCATTAAAGTCAGCATAATCAGCATGACCATACCAAGGCTCTACGCAGACAAATGGAGCACCACATTTCTCAGGTGACCAAATGCCCATATAAGGGTAGCTAGGAGCTGACAGAGAGATAGCTTTTGGTGACTTCTTAGAACGTAAGGTAATGGTACCGGTCTTTAAATTATCAAATACATGAACACCATCTTTAAACATCTCATAGTTTAAATTCATGGTCTGACCATCTAAATCTTTGTTGCGAGTATGCAGGAATAAAACCTCGCTATCTGTTTGCATATTCTCACAGTGCTCATCAGTATGGAAATCTAGATAGTAATCATCAAAACTCTCCCCTTTTACAATTGGACACTTTAAAGCAGGATGTCCACCAATTGAAAAGTAGATATCCTTATCATCAAGATTTACAACATTCCAAGTAACAGTAACAGACTTACCAACTAAGGTGTAGCTAATGATTAACTTAAACTTATATGGATAAATCTTTAAGGTCTCATCGCTATAAGTAAGCTCAAAAGCACAGGTATCGTTAGATGCAAATACTTGGGTGAATTCTGAGGTTCTAGCAAGGCCATGTTGTGGTAACTCATAGGTCTTTCCATCTACAACATACTTTCCGCCTTTTACTTTGCCTACAATTGGAAATAATACAGGTGAGCAGTACTTCCACCAGGTAGGATCACCATTATGAAGGTAATCTGTGCCATCCTTATTCTCGCGGATCTGACGAAGCTCAGCGCCTGTTGAATTAACCTTTAAAGTAAGATACTCATTTTTAAGCTCTAATTGCATTTAATCGTTCCTTAACATTATGATTCAAACAAAAAAGGCAACCTAAAGCCTTTGCTCTAAATTGCCTTTTCAAAATTCTTGCCTTTAATTATAAAGCAGCTGATGCTTTATAAATTACAACATCATTTGTTGCTACGATGGTATCTACCTCATGAGGCTTTTGGTATAAAGCTGTGCCTCGGTCAAAGTACTTATCACCATCTTTTAACTTAAACTCACCTAATAGATTTAACCAAATTGAAGGTCCATCATCTTCAGGGGTTACAAAAGACTGCCCTGCCTTTACTACGTACTTAGTTAATACGAAGTCTTTTACAGGTACATTAAACTCTTCACCGCCAAACTTATTAACTGATGGAGTAATAGTCTTAGGAGTGATCTCTTCAAACTTAACGATCTTTAAAAGCTCTTTAACATCAACTAGCTTTGGAGTTAAACCGCCGCGAATTACGTTATCTGAGTTAGCCATTAACTCAATGTTTTGACCTTCAAGATAGGCGTGAGGAATACCAGCACCTTGGAAGACTACATCGCCCTCTTTAACATACATTAGGTTCATGATTAAGATCATGATGAGGCCTGCATCTAAGTTCTGACCGCACTCACGAGCACGAAGGCCAGCGCGAACTAACCAGAATAATGGATCACGACGAGAGATCTTATCTTGTAAATAAGCATCTTTGTTGCTATCTACAATAGGAGCTAACATCTTATCTAATGCTTCTTTTGATAGACCGAAGATGTAACCTACAAACTTCTGTAAACCTTCTTGATCGTACTTAGTTACTAAATCATGAGTAGTTGCAAAACGACCTAGATTTGATAAGGCAATTTCTTTTTTAGCAAAACCATGTAATAAGTAGAAATCTGATAAAGCAAGCATTAACTCTGGCTTGTGATTATCATCTTTGTAGTTACGTAGCTTATCTTCAACTTTCTCTTCGATCTCGCGCTTATAGCCAGCACGAGCCTGCTCTAGAGTTGGGTGAACTTGAATTGATAAAGGCTCACGTACGTCTAATACCTTTAATAAGTATGGAAGACGATTGTTGTACTCTTTGCAAACCTTCTCACCTAAGTTTTGCTTTGGATCACTGTCAATCAGCTCATTTAACTTGCTACCACCAACAACAGTAGCTGTTCCTGCTGGGTGCTCACCTAACCAGTACTCAGCAGCAGTCTTACCCTCTGGTACCTTGTTTAAAAGCATAGGAATGTAGCAATAGCCACCCCATGCATAATCTTTTACAACGCCTTTAAGCTCAATCATGTTATTTTCCTTTAAATTTATAATTGTATTAGTTTAACTTTTGATGATCAGTTACTGTGTTTTCATCGTTAGCAGCATGCATTATATCAGTACTGCCATAATCATTATTCAATCTGCTAGTTAATACAGATGGCACCTGAGTATGAGCATCTTCACCATATGATACAGATGCTTTTTGCTCTTGAGACTGATACTCATTGGATACTACATATTGTTCATCATTTGTATATGAAACATTTGTTGTAGCTTGCTCTTTATTGTCAACATTTAACATAGAATTATTTGAAGATGAACTATCAACTGCTACATCTAAAGTCTTAAATTCACTTAAGATCTCTTGTTGCTCTTGTGAAAGATCATCTAAATGCATTGAGCTATTACGAACCTTCTCAAGTGACTTAATACTCTCATCAAGATCTGAAGTTACGGTATTAACATTATGAGAGATATCATCAAAGGATGCACTTTGCTCATTTACCATTTGAGTAACGTTATCAGCTTGGCTTGCAAGCTTTGCAATATCATTATTTACCTGTGCAATCGTGTTATGAGTAATATCTAAGTTCTTAGTATTCTCTGTCATCTGAGTGGTGCAGATATTCATGCACTCACTAGCCTCTGCACTTGCTGCATTTAGATTATTGATCATCTCTTGAATTTGAGATGTGGACTGAGCAGTCTTAAGAGCTAGGGTTCTCACCTCATCAGCCACCACCGCAAAGCCCTTACCAGCCTCTCCTGCACGAGCAGCCTCAATTGCAGCATTTAGGGCAAGTAAGTTAGTTTGATCTGCTATTTCACCAATCACATCTAAAATTTTTGAAATATCATGAGTTCTATCTTCAACTTTAGAAATTGTAAGATTTGCATTTTCTAAAGTATCATTTAATCTCTTATTACCATTTACGTTAGCATCAATTGCAGTTAAAGAATCAGCTACTGCATTTTGAATTGCCTGAGTATGGTCACGTGTGTTGTCCATAGCCTCAGTAGTATTTTTAGCAATTTGGCCTAACTCATTTAATGAATCTAAAATAGAGTGCATCGCACCATTTTGCTTGTCAGATGAGGCAACTACAGATGAGATCTCTTCTTGGTTCAATAAACTTTGAGATTTAATATCTTGGTTATTACTTTGAATTTTTGAAATCAAAGCAGAATTGGTCTCAATCACATGATTTAATTTATTAGCTAGAACCTTGAACTCATATCCCCAATTATGAGCGCCAACCTTCTTACTATAGTCTCCTGTAGCTAAACGATTCATTAAATCTAAAAGATAGCGAATAGGCTTGCTGATCTTGCGAGTTAAGATACTTGCAACTACAAAGATCACACAAAGTGATAAGCCCATAGAGATTAAAAGTACCACTATGATGGTATTGAAAACGCTGTGTACATTATTAGATACGCCTTGATTGTTTTTTGCAGCTTCTTCATTAACCTCAGCAATCTTTGCATCAAGGCGATTTTTAATTGAATTTAATTCTTCTGAAAGAACTTTTAGATCTTTTTCACTTTGAAGATAATTAACTTTCTTAGAGGCAATTGAATTATCAGAGTTTAGTAATTCATTAAATCTATCATTAGTTGCAAAGAAATCCTTTTCACTTTTAAATAAAGGAATATCTTGCATTAAGTACTCAACATCACTGTCAACTTCAGAATAAAGATTAGAGATCTTCTCTTGATATTCTTTAGCACTATCTAAGTTTTTGGTAAATACAGCCTTACCTGCATTTAAGATGGCGGCATTACGCTTTTCTACATATTCATTAACGCTATCACGTAAGAATTCATCATCAATCTTGTTTTGAACTTTTTTAATAATGATGTCAGCTGAAATCTGGCTAACACCTAAATCTTGATATGACTTTAAGATATCATCATCTAGGATTAAAAGTTGCTTTTTAGCTTTTAATTGTTTTGCAACGATATCTTGAAGAGAGCCTAGGATTTGATTTTCAAATGAGCTATCTACTACATGATTATCAACTGCACTATCTAAAGTCTTTTTTAGGTTGTCATAAGTAATTTCTAAAGACTTTTCATTTTGATTAAATTGTTGCTCGTTAGCCGATGAGATAACTGCAGTTAGAGAATTATTATATGTCTGCATATCAACTTTAAGCTTATTAGCCATATCAGTTAATTCCTGAGAATTACTGATCATTGAAGTCAATTGAGACTTAGCTGTAGTTGATTGGTAAATGGAAATGACATTAGTGGCTGCAAAAATTACCAAAACGACCGCAAAGGCCATTAAGATTTGCACTACAACTTTCATAACTAATTCCTTGAGTAAAAGCTCTTTCAATAAAGATGATATGTAATTTTATCATAAAATCGTATCGTTACGAATTATATAGTAATACTTGTGATAAATATCATAGAAAGCGTTTAAATAAGGGTATTATTTAATTTTATCTTTAAAGAATAACGATAAAGATTTTCAGCTATTCTTTACCCCAAAAAAAAGCAAAAAGGGAGGCTTACGCCTCCCCATGACAATCTAAGAAAATTTTAGATTAGAAGTAAGCTTCACCCTGAACACCGAATAACCAAGCTGAGGTGTTAGGATTCTCGCTGTCTGTTGAAGCAGTGTAGTTATCGCCACCCTTTACTAAGCCAGCTAAAGCTGATGACTTATCCCACTTGCCGTAGGTTACGAAAGCCATGATCTGTGGAGCGCCCCAGAAGCCCTGTCCTAAAGAAATAGTAGGAGCAACGGTTACCTTGAAGAAGTCGTGGTTACCCTTCTTATTATCATCTTTCCAGCCTTTACCTGAGTAGTTAGCATGCTCGTAAGCTAACTGAGTGTGTAATGAGAAGTGAGATGTGAACTGATATACAGGTGATACCATGAAGGTTAAGAAATCACGATCTCTCTGATACAAACCATCTTTTAAAGTGAAGTCATAGCATGTGAAAGCGTGGTTATGCTCATAGAAAGCAAATGCTAACATCTGGAAGTCTTTAGTGAAGTTAATACTACCATCAACTGCTAAACGGAACATCTCTGATTCTTTAGCTAAATCGCCATACCATGCGGTTGAAGCCTTTGAGTTAGCACCGGTTCCTTTACCGTACTGAACGATGATCTTTGACCAGCCATCTAAACCCCATAAGAATCCTGGAGTATTGTAAATTACAGAAGCAGTGTAACCATTAGTTGCTTTCTTATCATAAGCATGACCATCGATTACTTCGATTCTGTCGTTGTTACGTGAAGGTGCTGATACATATCTGAAGTTTACATCTAAACCAATACCGCCAATATTCTTTAACCAGGTTGAGAAGATATTAGCACCTGAACCACCAGTCTTTTGAGCATAGTGAGGATTTGTACTTCTAGCAGGACCATTGTCGTTATCAAAAGTCATAACGTTCAAATCCCACTTACCGAAGCCTAAATCCATGTTCTGGAAACCGCCGCCAACACCGTTGTCTTCCATGTAACCAGTATCATAGTTTGAGGTGAAGAAAGCGTCGATATCTTTAGTCTTACCAGCCCAGAACTCAGTTGATGGGTTGAACTCAAAACCACCGATGAATAACATACCCTTTACATAACCGCCACCAGCATTCTTGTTAGCGTCCCAGTTATCGCCATCGTAGTTCTCATGCTGGAAGTTTAACTCTGCACGAGCATAAACACCATCATCAGCAGTCCAAGTTGCAACTGGAGAAATAGCTAACTTAGAAACAGCCTCGTTACCTAAAGCGTAGAAATGACCAGTCTCGTTGATACCTAGACCACCGTGTGAACCTTTACGGAAACCGTCGTTCATAATCCAGTTAGTACCAGACTTAACCATACCGTGTAAAGCTACGTCAGTTGAAGCTGCCATAGCCTGTGAAGATGCAAAACCTACAGCTAAAACTGCAGCAGCAATAGTATTTAACTTCATATAAATCCTCTTTTAAGCTAATCATCTTTGACAATAGTCAAAGAAGTTTCATATTTAATCCTCGGTTCAGGAGGTGATGTAAATATAACATATCTTTTATCGTATCGTTTCGATTGTGTTAAATATTTTGATATTGATCTCAATTTATTTTGATGTTTTTATATCGTTTTGATAGCGATTTTTATGCTATTTTTTATTTATCTTATTGATATTTAAAGACTAATATTAGATTTTAAAAAGTTCCATTAATATTTCTATAACGTTACTATTTTTGTATATTTAATAATACGATTTTCAATCATTTAAAGCATTTTGCATGATTTATAGAAAAGCATTAACATCAATGATGCTTAGGTCTTGCTTAAAAAATTGATATAAATGGCTTACCAAGGCTATTTACAAGAAAGTCTATTAGTTTTTAAAAATCAATTCATGTTAAATAATTTACACATAATGTTAACGTTAAAATAATCATGTAAAAGTTAATAAAGAAAATTTATGAACTAAAGATCTGCAAAAGGTGCAGCTTACTTAAGATAAGAAAATTCCTTTTCTGTGTAATTGGAAATGAGCAATCAAGTTATAACTCTTGATTGGAAGCAATAAAAGTTTTGAAAAAGAAATTTAAGGACTGCAGATAAAAGAAACCCAGAGACAAAGCCCTGGGCACAATTATGGGATGTAAAAATTATTATTATGGGATTGGGTATTGAATGAAACTCCTATAGTATTCATGTCAAATTTAAAATCTTTTCAAGACTAAAAAACTGTTTGGTGCTAGATCTTAAAAACTTTCACACAAGGAGTTGTTAAGGATCTTTTAAGCTAATCGTTCAAGTCACACCAAACAGAAAATTAGTTATAAAACCAACTATGTCTTGGTGATTGTTATAATACCATAATTATACCGTAACGTTACGATTATTTAAATAATTTTGACATAGATCTCATTATTTATTGATCTACAATCTGCTCTTTTAAAAATAAATTCAGCTTATTTATCGGATTTATAAGCATATTTTCATAATTTTCTGAAAAATAATTATTTTTGAATTTTTTGATATGATTTTATGAAAACGTTACTATTTAACAAATATTGTAAATTAAGTTTTACAATTTTATTTAAAACCTGAGTTTTACAGTTAACCGATCTTAAAAATGCTCTGGAGCCCTAGAGGCTCCTTTATTTGCGCTATGTCAAAGTATTTATATAA
>ONCS01000106.1 GCA_900316375.1 uncultured Succinatimonas sp.
CTTACGACAGAGTTGTCAAATTATTTTACCGCGCACTTATATCACCGCCGTAAACGACGGTGTTTTACGTGCGCTTATTGATAAAATAATTTTTTGTCCATTGCCAGAAATCAAGAAGTGACGATTTCTGGCTTTTTTTACTTTTAAAGACCTTTCTTTGCAAAATCACGCCTTGTTTAAAAACTTACAAATGCTTATTTCAGATACAAAAAGCTCTACTAAGTTTCCCTAGTAGAGCTTTGCTTAAAGTATAGTTTTGGAAAACGTAAACTTAATTACTGTTGTGCTCTGAAAGCTTCAATTTGTTGATTGATTAACTTAACAGCGCTATTTAAAGCATCCTTTACAGACTGCTTACCTACCAAGCATAACTGTAGTGATGAATCCATAGGAGTCCAGATCTCAGCCATCTCAGGAATTGAAGGCATTGGATATGAACGTAGTGCTTGAGCAGCAAATGCTGATGCAATCTCGTTGTTAGCAATAATTGGATCTTCTAAAACTGATTTTAGAGGAGGGATCTCGGTAGTAGTCTCAAAACGTACCTTGGCATACTCTGGCTGATTTGCAAAGTTGATGAAGTCTTGAGCTAAATCTTTCTTTGAAGACCAGTTAGAAATTACATAACCACGTACGCCCATAAATGAGGTCATATCCTTACCGTTTGGCATCTTTGGTAGTGGAACAACACCAAAGTTAACGCCTGATTTTTGATATGGCTCAACAACCCATGGACCATTGATACATGCTGCAGCCTTGCCTTCTGTAAATAATGAATCAATTGCATTTAGACCATTTTGACCCATGATACCTACAGGGAACATACCTTCTTTGTAGAACTTAGAAATGTACTCTGTTGCTTCAATTGCACCATCGTTATTAAAGCCTACATCTGATGCATCGTAGTTACCATTAGCGTCCTTACCGAATACATAAGCACCATATGGCTCTAAAGCAGAGATTGCATAATAAATCTCATCAAACTTAGCAACTAAACCTAATTTGCCATCCTTCATACGCTCTTTTGAATAATTGTAGTAATCATCCATAGTAGCTAAAGGCTCTTTTAAAATGTCTTTGTTATAGAAAAGACCTAAAGTTTCGATAACCTTTGGAATACCATATAACTTGCCATCTTGAGTGAAAGCTTCAAGTGACTGAGGTAGGTAATCCTCACCTGCAATCTTAGAGGTATCAACAGGAGAGATTAAGCCTTGAACTACAGCAGAGCCTAATTGATCGTTAGGAATTAACATGACGTCAGCGCCGATACCAGCAGGACCGTCTAAGCGGATCTTCTCAAGCTGAAGAGTGTAACGCATCTCAACGATATTAACCTTCACACCAGTCTTCTTCTCAAAGTCCACAGCAGCCTTCTCAATGCCCTTAGCCTTTTGTAAATCTTCCCAAACGGTGATTGATTCTTGAGCAAAAGCTGATGATGCAGTTAAAGTTGCTACGGCAACAGCACAAGCAATTTTATTAAATAACTTCATGATATCTTCCTTGTTAGTTGTTTGATCTTTTTAAACCTATCGAAAGTGTAAGTTGTCAAAAGTATCGTTTGTATGATTTTTTCTAGGTAATCAATCTTATCAAAAAGGATATATAAGCCATCTGTAAGCGATTACATGTTTTAAGTATAAAGAAGAAATTCACAAATGATACATTTAGAAGTGCAAATTGTGAACAATCACAAAAAATATTTAATTTTATGTATTAATTATTAACAATTTGTTTAATTTTATACAGAATATTGGCTTATAAAAGCCATTTATAGGAATTGTTTGAGGATATACAAAGAAAAAAAATGTGTAGTCAGATTGGCTACACATTAACAAAAGTTAAATATGAAAATTAAGAAACTTAAAAAAGCCCTAGCCTGTCCTGAGAGTTAGGACACAGCTAGGAAAATATAATTGATTCTTGAAGAAAACAAATCAATTATTATGGGATTAACCTTTATTTAACAACGTTCTTTAAGCGCTGCTCTTCGTTTGCGTAAATACGTTGCTCTTGCTCGTTAAATAACATGATGTTCTTAACTAAAGTTGAAACTTGAGTCTTTTGGCGAGCTTCAGTCTTAACATCACCAGGCATAATAACCTTGAAGTTATCAATACCGCAGCAAGTACCATATACGTAGGTGTTATTACCTAAGCGCTCAACCACATCTGAGTCGAAGTTTAAGGTTACAGCAGGAGAGCCACCTAATACTTCAAGTGACTTTTGTACAGCGCCAATTGAGATATACTCAGGGCGAATACCTACTGTGACCTTATCACCAACTTTCACACCAGAAGTTAAGGCAGGAACTTCCACATCCTGTTCATCTAATCTTACGTGAACAGAATCGGTACCTACTTTGGTGATCTCAGTTGGGATAAAGTTCATCTTTGGAGATCCAATAAAGCCTGCTACGAACTTATTGCAAGGATTGTAGTAAAGATCCATAGGAGCACCTACTTGCTCAACCTTACCAAAGTTCATAACCACAATCTTGTCAGCTAAGGTCATAGCCTCAACTTGGTCATGGGTAACGTAAACCATAGTGGTCTTCATATCATGGTGCATACGAGCGATGTGAAGACGCATTTCTACACGAAGCTCAGCATCTAAGTTTGATAAAGGCTCATCGAAGGTAAATACCTTAGGCTTACGAACAATCGCACGACCGATTGCAACACGCTGACGCTGACCACCTGATAACTGCTTTGGCTTTCTATCTAATAGGTGTTCAATTTGAAGAGCTTTAGCTACTTCGTGAACTTCACGAGCGATTTCATCTTTTGGAACCTTGTGGATCTTAAGAGAGTAAGCCATGTTCTCTTCTACAGTCATATGTGGATACAAAGCGTATGACTGGAAAACCATTGCAACACCACGATCAGCTGGAGTTACATCATTAACAACTTCATTATCAATTAAAAGTTCACCTTCAGTGATCTCCTCAAGACCTGCAATCATACGAAGCATGGTTGACTTACCACAGCCTGAAGGACCAACGAAAACAGCTAACTCGCCATCTTCAATACGTAAATTGATGTTCTTTAAGGTAACTACTTTGCCATATGCTTTAGTTACGTTCTTTAATTCAATGCTAGCCATCTAACTCTCCGATGAACTTAATGTAAAAAATCCTTAATGAGGTAACACCTATATAAGATAAGAGGTTAAATCTCTTTACTTGTACACTCGATGTATAATTTATTACATCGATGCACCTCGTCTTGTTTACAAATATACATTCATTTTCCAAAATCATGATAATTTTGTAACATTTATGAGATATAGATCACGTAAATTACATTGAAATGTATATTTTCAATAAAATTCTGACTATTCTTAAAACACAGAAACGAAGTGCATATTTAAGGCATTTCAACTCTTAGTAACAAATTCATTCTTTTCTCACATTACAAATTGTTATACGCTCACATAGGAGTAACAAACAAATGATAAAACTAACTAAGCTAGCATTTGCAGTAAGCCTAGGCCTTGTATCTACATTAGCAGCAGCTCAAACCGAGCTTAACGTTTGGGAAGATATCCAAAAGTCTAAGGGTATCACTCAGGCTGTAGCTGACTTTGAAAAGCAGTTTGATGTTAAGGTAAACATTCAAGAGATGCCTTTTACTCAGCAAATTGAGAAGATCCGTTTAGATGGTCCTGCTGGCATTGGTCCTGATGTACTAGTTATTCCTCATGATCAATTAGGTGCAGCGGTTGTACAAAACTTAATTACCCCTATTGAGTCAATGGATCAAAACGCAGACAAGTACATCGATTCAGCAATTTCAGCATTCACCGCTCAAGGCAAAATTTACGGTGTACCTAAGGTTGTAGAGACTATCGTTATGTTCTACAACAAAGATAAGATCGCAAAGCCATTTGAGAGCTTAGAAGACTACTACGAGTACTCTAAAAAAGAGACTAAAGATGGTAACTTTGGATTACTTGCTAAGTTTGACTCAATCTACTACGCATATGGTGCACTATCACCTATGGGTGCTTATGTATTCAAGCGCGATGCTGATGGTAACTTTGATGCAACTGATGTAGGTCTAGCTAACGAAGGCGCTGTAAAGGGTGTTGAGTACTTAAAGAAGTTCTACGCAGATGGCTTATTCCCAACCGGTATTGTTGGTGACAATGGTATCAACGCAATTGATTCACTATTTACAGAAGGCAAAGCAGCTGCTGTTATCAACGGCCCATGGGCAGTTGAACCATACCAAAAAGCTGGCGTAAACTTTGGTGTTGCACCTCTTCCAAAATTACCTAACGGTAAAGACATGAGCTCATTTATGGGTGTTAAAGGCTACGTTATCTCTAACTGGGCTAAAAACCATGAGCTAGCAGAGAAATTCTTAAACTTCATCAATCAGCCAAAATATGCAGCTATCCGCTTCAAAGAGACTATGGAAATTCCTCCTGTAAAAGAAGTAATGGCTGATTCAATCATTAAAGACAATCCAGTTGCAGAAGCTATTGCTACTCAGGCAAGCCGTGCTACTCCAATGCCATCAATTCCAGAGATGTCAGAGGTTTGGGGCCCAATCGATGCAGCTCTTCAGCTATCAGTTACTGGCAAGCAGGATGTTAAGGCAGCTTTAACTGGCGCTACTGAGCACATCCACAACCAGATCGAGGCATTCCGTTCTGGCATGTAATTAAAAGAACCTTTAAGGAGGGCATCTTGCCATCCTATTATTAAAACAAATGGTGGTCGCATGGAAATGGTAAATAGCAATAATGTAGAAACTAAGGGCACTCATCATGCTCTTACAGCACTTCTACTAGGTATTATTCCTGGTGGTGGTCAGTTCTACAACAAACAGATCGTAAAAGGTCTAATCTTCTTCGTATTTTTAGTAA
>ONCS01000105.1 GCA_900316375.1 uncultured Succinatimonas sp.
CTTACGACAGAGTTGTCAAATTATTTTACCGCGCACTTATATCACCGCCGTAAACGACGGTGTTTTACGTGCGCTTATTGATAAAATCTGAGGTTGCAAAGGAGAAAAGGTAAGTCTCGTAAAATTTGTATTTAAAAGTTGCAAAGCCTAAAGCAACAATGGCGATTACGGCGTTGACTATTAAAGAGGTTGTAAGACTTTTCTTTTTAATAATTAGATAAGAGATAATCAGTAATACCAAGAAAGCTGGCACAAAGTACTTAAAAATTGGCTCTAGAAAAGTAGAGTTAATCTTACCAAGTGGAGTACTTAAAACAAAGATGATCTCATCAGCAGTAGCGGTTGGATAAGACATATAAAGGTAAGCAACCGAGGCGGTAAGCACCATTAATACAAGTGATAAGACAATCGATAAGATGACAAAATATGGCTTTTTTGATTTGAAAATGCTTAATTTGCCTAAAAGTGAAGACTTAGTCTTTGCTGTATGAGTAGTCATGTTTTAGTTTTTTTAGTCTAATAATATATGGGCCAAACTTTTGTTTGCTAAGCTATTTATTGCTTAAAATCAAACTTAAAAGTAAGGCTCTGTTTTGTTGTTATAATTTTGTATTTTTGTAATAGTTCAGTGTAGATTGGTGTTTATTTTTGTATTTTTGTTTTTTAATTCGTTTTTATAGCTTTGAATTAATTTTAATTATAGCAAAGCACTTGGATCCTTTGAAGAGACATTATCAACATTATCACTTGCAACACTTGCTACAATTGTAGCATTTTGCTCACTCTCAATATTGTAAGTATTCTTTAAAGCAGCAGGTGCTGAAGCTGATAAGGTTTTAGCTATAGTCTCTGTATCTAGCTCTGAATTAGCATCTGTTGTTGCTGTATCAGCACTCTTGTCTTGAGCTTTATCTAAAGCTTTGTTTGGCTCTTTAGCCTTGTCATCATCGTCAAATTCTTTGTTATTCTCATTACGACGGATCACAATGCCACTGACATCTTGCTTGTTCTCCACACCTTCACAGAACTTTTTATTCTTTTTATAAAGTGCAATTAGAAGATCGGCAGCGTTGGTATCACAGTTAGTAACGCAGATCTCGTTGATCATCTCTTGAGTAAATGGCTGTCCATCAAAATCAACTGAATCTTGAATACCACGACCGACAAAGACTAAGAAATCTTTATAGGTGATTTTACCTTTTGAGTTTAAGTAGGTAACAGATTTATCAGCACCTAGCTCTTTTTCTGTGTAATCACCTTCGATAATTGAGGCTTTGTGAAGATGGATTTGTAGAGGACTTCTGATACCTGCTTTAGTGAAGATAAAGTTACCAGTGTACTCTGATAAGATCATGGCAAAGAGGGTAATGTTAAAGTCTTTAATTTCCTTTTGCATTAAGATGTGGTTTAACTTAGTTAAAGTATCACCTGGGAGCATCTGATCTTCAATAAAAGATTTACGGATAAAAGAGGTGCAAAGGTTAATCGCGTTAGTTGCAACTAGGCCTGGTTGGTTGCAAGAGCCAAAGACAATACCGATGTTATCTTTATCAACTCTAAAGACATCATAGAAATCTGATGGCTCAAGTTTTGATGGAATGATAAAGCTTGCGATGTCTAAGAACTTAGAGTTTGGCATATCAGTGCCATCAGGCATTAAATCTTTGTGAGTTTTGGAAATTAAGCGATTTACCGCATCAACTTGTGCCTTTTGTACTCGCTCTTTCACACTCTTTTCAATGCCGTCAATCTTGGTGGCAACATTCTCACAAATAGAACGGCCTAAATGATTTAGTGAAGATACTACGTTTTTAAGCTTATCAGTGTTGAACTTACTTAAATCAAGCTGAGAGGTAATTTCATCCATCTTCGCAGGTGTTACTAAGACATTAGCTGCCATCACATCGATGTTATTTGAAATTTTAGTAAGCTTTTTAGTAAATCTATCAAATAAGGTAATGGAGAAATAGCCAATACCACCGAAAGCTAATAATGGTAGTAAGAAGATTAAGAAGTTAAAGATAATAGATGGCTTAACAACATCACCTTTAAGTGAGCTTAAAACTACAAAGACATCAAAATCTTTTAAATAACTTACTGTATAGAGTTTGTCTTTGTCAGCGGTAACGGTAGCAGTTGCAAGATTATTCTCGCTAGTTTGTGCCTCTTTTAAAATGTCCTCTGATAATAGGGCAATTCTATCTGAGACACGAGTTTCAGTAGTTGAGCTAATTAAGGCTTTGTAGTTCTTATCTAAAACTACGATATCGTAGTGAGCACCACCAATTACTGATACTAGGTCAAGATTTTTTATAGCTGACTTAATAGTAGTTTCTTTGTAGAAATTGTCTTTTTCTACAGCTTGTAAATAAACATAGTTTTTGTCATTTACGTTTTCAATCTTATAACCTAAATAAGTCTTGTCATTTGAAGTGGCGCAGTAGATGTTATCTGTTTTTAAATTGTTTTCTTGAAGATTTTTTAAAAGTGGCTCTTTAAAGTCTGGTTTAATCTTTAAGATCTCAAAACAGTCAGCGCTAGTAGGTAGCTCTTTAGAGGTTTCAAATAATTGATTAGTGGCATTAGAGCTTACAAAATAGGGAAAAGTTGCAAAGTCTAATAAATCTTGTTTTTGAAAGAACTGATGGAACTTTTCTAATGCTTCAAATTGAAGATTTGAAAATAGTAAATTGTATTTATTAAGCTCAGTGTCCTTGCAGCTTTTTAAATAGTTTAAAAGGGTATTATCAAATAACTTAACAAATTCACCTTGGGCTTTAAATTCCTCATCCACACTTGCTTTATATACAGCCTCTTGATTATAAAGGCATAAAATAGCACTCACTGCCACAAAGCTTGAGGCAAGAGTTGCAATAATTTTGTGTTTGAGATTCATAGTTAAAGCTTGAGCCTAGTTATAAACTAATTTTTTAGTGTTCTTTTTGTTATCGGACTTCCCTGTGTAAATTATAGTCAAAATCTCGCTTAATAAAAGATTTTAAAGGAAAAAATTAGACTGCGCCTATGTTTTTGCGTTGTTTTGTTGAGGCGGTGGGGATTTTAGGAGAGGTTCTTGTCTTTAAACTGTCTTGGTATTTGTCTTTAGATACTCTTCTAAAGGTTTCTTTCAACTCGCAAATACAGTACTAGATCAGGCTTAAACTCTTGTAAGTGCTCTATGATCTCCTCATCATCTTTTAGGGCATTAAGCCACATGCTCTCGTGGAAGTAGTCAAATAAATATGGCTGGAATTTGTGGCCAAAAGAATCAGAGATTAAGGCCACTTTTAAATTGCTTTTAAAGTTGTAATTTTGGGAGTAGAGGTAATTGCAAGTATCAGGTGTCACCTGGCATCTTATAGTTGATTTGCTGCCAAAGTTGCGGGTAGCTTTAATGTCTTTACCCGTATCTAGTGCTTTAAAGTAAAAGGTGCCTTGGAGGTTGCTGTGGGCAGTGGCTTGGTCAAGTTCTTGTTTGCCGTCAGAGTTATAAATATCGCGAGTTAAGTCACCTTGTAGGTGATTTTTGTAGGTATAGGAGTAGGCAATTGGCTCGTAGGTTAAGCCTTGGTCACTTTCTTTAATAAAGTCTTTATCAAGAATTTCGTGCAGGGTATTGCTAAGGGCAATCTTGGCGCCTTGCTCGTTCCAGTGACTGTCATTAGCAAAGTACAAGGTAGTTTTGTAGCTTAGATCTTTGGCTTTTTTGATAGCATTAAAGTTATCGATGACCTTAATCCCGGCGTACTCGTAGATAAGTTTGATTTTATCAAAGTAGCGGTAAAGACCTGGGTGGCCAAAATTTTGGTTCATAAACTCTGGATAGATACCGTGCTTATCAGGGCCTACTACAAGATAAGTTCTTGCATGAGTTAGAGCTTGAACTTTCTTTAAAAAGTTGATGTGATGGGCGGTGTTGTTTAGATTTAACTTTACATCCTCAATGTGCTTTTTATAGGCGGCGTATCTCATGTCACCTGTAAAGTACCAACCTTTGCGACTGCCTTTGACGCTAAAAGAGCCCTCTGGGGTAAGATCATGGATGGTAGTAGGCATTAAGCTTTGATGAGTTGAAAATATGTTTTGAAAGTACTCTCGGCCTATGAGGCGGTCATTTAAGGCTTTTTGCAACTCATCCCAATTAAAGTCATGTATGGCTTTAAGATCATGAAGATCTTGCAATTTTGGGGAAGCTAAAGGCAGTACGGCGCTCGTTTTTAAAGATTGTGGAACTGTCGATTGTAAGATTGCCAATAATGGAAATTACAAAGGCAAGGGCAATTAAGATCTTTTGAGTTACTTTAATAATCATTTAATCCTATGGCCTCTTGCCTTAATTTAAACTTTGAGCCTTTAAGACTTACTTTTTGTTGATCTTGTCAAAGACTTTATCGATTTCTTTGTCGATGTATTTAGCTACCATATCCGCGCCTTTGACGTTGACGTGGTTATTGTCTCTGAACATATCCTCACCATCTTCAGTCCATGGATTTTTGCTATAGCAAAATTCAGCATCGCAGAAAAGATCTGTAAGTTCTACTACAGTCACATTATCAAAGTCATGAGCGGCCTTAATTACTGGATGATAGTAATTATTGCGCTCAACATCGTTTTCATAATGAGTACGAGCATAGCGGTACTTTGGATAGAATAAGTTTCTTAAGATACCGTGAGTGTTCTTAGCTGGGTTAAAAGGAAGTCCTGGGTGATCGACAATCACCATTACCTCTTTATTAGCCTCTTTTAACTTCTTAAAGGTTCTGAGTGCACCTTGGTATACACCATCATAAGTACTTAAATTCTTATTCTCAACATCGTACTCTTTGCCATTTGGTAAATGAGCCATGATAACAAGCTTAATCTCATCGTGGGATAAGACATAGTCATAAGCTTCAATGACATTTTGATGCATCTTTGAGCGCCACTCATCATCCATACCGATGTTAATTAAAGGGGCCATACAAGTAGTTGGCAGTACCGCAAGAGAGTGCTTGTCGCCAAATAAAGTAATTAAACTTGGGGCAATTTCATCTGCGTGTGAGTCACCGATGATAGCAACGTCATTGTGACCATCGTCGTTTGTCAGCATACATGGCAGATCATTACCGCCTACAGGTGACCAGTTAGGGAAGACTGCGTTGCACTTTTCAATTAAAGGCTTGATATCCACAATCTTCTCTGAATTGATAGCCTTTTGATTCAGATTATCGCCATGGTTATTGCTTAAGGATAAGACTAGGCCAATTAAACCGATAACTAGTACTACAATAAATAAAGCTAAAGCCTTGAACTTTGGGCGAGAGCCATAACGAAGAGGAGGTTCGATAAAGTAGAAGGTAAGGGTTGCAAGTACAATTGCTAAAATTACGGCAACTGTGCGGATCCATAAAAGAGGTAAGTCGCCAGATAAAATATAGGCAAAAGATAAGAGTGGCCAGTGCCATAAGTATAGTGGATAGCTAATTAAACCAAAGAAGATAAATACCTTTGATGATAATACATACTTATTGATAAAGCCTTCTTTGCCTGCTGCGATTATCAGCATGGAGCCTACAACTGGAATTAGGGCAATTGAGCCTGGAAAGTTACCCGAGTTTTGAATAGTAAAGTAGCCAAATATAATTAAAACAAGACCTGAAATACTTAGGATATTAGCTGTAGTTTTATGAGTGCAGGCACTTAAAAATTTAGGGCGGAACATGTAGGCATAAGCTAAAACCGCACCTAAACTTAACTCCCAAAATCTTGTCCATGGCATGTAGAAAGCATAGGAGCTTTTGCCAATATTGACAGCGTATAGGTTGCCTACAAAAGAAATTACTGAAAATAAGGTAAGGGCAAATAAAAAGTGGAATTTAATCTTATATAAAGCCCATAAAAACAGTGGGAAGATTAAATAAAATTGCTCTTCAACACCTAGTGACCATAAGTGCAGCAGAGGCTTTTGATTTGACTCTACATTAAAGTAATTACCAGATTCAAAGTAGAGCATGATATTTGATAGGTAGGTAGAACCTGCAAAGACATGCTTACCGATGCGCTTTAGTTCTTCATTTTGTAAAAGACAAAAGCCTAGTACTAAAACAGTAACTAAAACAGCAATTAGGGCTGGGAAGATACGTCTGACACGGCGGATGTAGAAGTCGACGATATTAACATGTCCTGGATTTTCTTTATTAAAGATATTTCTGTAGATAATAGATGAGATTAAAAAGCCAGAGATGACAAAGAAGATATCAACGCCAGTAAAGCCACCTTTAATGCAATCAGGAAAAGCGTGGAAGATCACCACGGCAAGACAAGCTAGTGCTCTTAGACCATCGATATCAGAGCGGTACTGTGCTTTAGTACCACTAGTGCAGTCTTTAATAAGTTTTGTTGCAACAAACATGAATTGATTTCCTAATTCTTATCTCTTGGCTAATGTTTTGCGAATATTTTGCGCCTATTTTAATGCAATTTTTCTAAATTTGCGCTTAATCGGCACTCAATTAGATTAGTTTGGCTTTTGCTTTCTTTAAATTTGCTTTTAACTTTGCGCTTATCTTTTGCTTATTTTAGCATTTGCCTTGTCTTTAGAATCTAAAGTAAATAAATGGGTTGTAGGTGCTAGCAGTTAAGAACACTGAGCACAAGAAGAACACTACAATTAAGCCAAAGTTGTAAATATACCTACAGTAGGATTTATCCTGAACTTTGGTATATAAATTCTTAAACCAAGGATGCGCAAAAATTACCGCAAGTGCTAGGGCAATTAACTGAATGTTATCGTAAAAATACAATGTGGTGTACTTCACCTCATTGTGTTCAATAAGTCCAAACATGTTACGTAGGTAGTCATAAGCTACATCAAACTGCTCAGCTCTAAAGAGTACCCAACCTATTAAGACGATAAACAAGGTTAAAAGGTGCTTTCCTGTC